>CAZTTX010000012.1:0-18226 GCA_964616085.1 uncultured Methanosarcinales archaeon | reverse complement strand
AGATATGCGATTCGTGTGAAGCATGATGCATTGTACAAAAGGATTAAATAAAAGCTATCTACACAGTAAACCATGATGCTCAAGATACTATCGGTGGCTGCTGTCTTATTGTCTTTATCTTTTGTAGTTGATCTTGATGCAATTACAGGCCGTGCTACACAAGAGATTTCCTCAGATTCTTTACTGATAGACGTGAGGACATTCGAGGAGCACATAGAGAATAGGATCCCGGATAGTGAACTCATGCCTTACGATACTATCGAGAATCTCGTGGGAGACATAGACAAGGATACTGAAATCACAGTGTATTGTAGGACAGGAAGAAGAAGCGGCATAGCAAAACAAAAGCTTGAAGAAATGGGCTATACCAATGTCATAAATATCGGAGGGATAGTCTCTTGGGATGGTCCTACAGTTACAAGCTTAGGCTGTCCTGATGTTGACTACCAAGGAATCCAGCCCATAGAACTGATTTCTATCGCATGCTAATCAACATATGTGTGTTGATTTCTAAATCTAAAGAAAAAAAGAATGAGCTTATAGCTCATTCACAGTTAGTAAAGCAACTTTAGTCTTTGAAGCATCCACCTTGGAATCCATTCCGACTATGAACTTGATGCCAGAAGACTCCGAGGTCTTTACGATATCCTGAGTCACTGTTCCATCAAAGACAACAGCATGAACACCAGTCTTCATACTCTTTATACTCTTCTCAAGCTCAGAGAGAGGAACCTTGCCCAGTATATTCAGCTTCTCATCCAATATATAGGCTCCACGTGTCCCTACAAGATCTTCAGAGAAATTCCTAAAGATATCTTTCTCATGCTGCGTGGCACGTGGTACATTGGAAGTTGTGCTTGGCTGCTTCTGCTGTGGGGTCTGCTGTCTATTACTCTGAGGTTTCGGTGCAGCTTTAGAATCTTTCTTCTTAGATCCATTAGAACCCATGGAAGACACAAGTGAACCCTTCTTCTGGAAGTCCATTAGAGCCTGCTCCGCTGTAACCTTTCCTCTCAGAGCCTTGTGGATTTCCTTCTTCGTAAGTTCCTCTACTTCCATACCTTCTGGAGCCATAACAACAAAGTCTACCTCTGTAACATTGCTCAGCTCCTGGAAGTTCAGGATGCCGCCTCGGTCCCCATCAAGGAATAATGTCACAGTCTTCCTCTTACAGAGATCGATGATAGTCTCAGACGCATTCGTACCATTCGTAGCAATGACGTTCTTGAATCCGTTCTTCAAGAGGTTAAGGACATCGGCCCTTCCCTCTGTCACGATGATATCATCGGACTCCTCTATGCCAGGACCTGCAGGTAGCTTATCCTTACCGAACGACTGGATTTCCATCACTCTGACTGAGTGCGCAACCTCATCACTTAACTCCTGAGAGTCAGGCATGGAAGTTTCCATAAGCTTCTTGAGAAGCTCTTTAGCCCGAGTTACAACGAAGTTCCTCTTCAGGACACGGACGTCCTCAATGGAATCTACACTTATCTTTGCATTACATGGTCCGATACGTTGGATTATCTCCAATGCAGCAGCCACAATAGACGTCTCCGACTTATCAAGGCTTGAAGGTATTATTATCTTACCTTTCGTCCTACCAGATGACGTGTCAAGGTTGACCTCTATACGCCCTATTCTCCCTGAACGTTGTAGTTCTCTAAGCTCAAGGTCCTCACCGAGCAAACCCTCGGTCTGGCCAAAGATCGCACCAATCACATCAGGTCGGTCGACTACACCATCAACTTGTATAGTAGAGTGTATGATATATTTATTAGCTACAGGACTGATTTTTCCCATTGTTATCTCCTCCTTATGAATATTATATTATATCCACAGGACGAGCCACAGAAATAGTCAATCTAACTCGAATCCACTAGCGAGTTTCTAGGTCTAACGCACGATGCTTCATATCGCATTTCTCCCAGTAATCGTTTGAGTGATCCAGTGAAAGTGATGAATATCTGCGGCTGTCCTGTCCCAGCCTATCATCCAGAAACCCGATGTCTTAATGTTCTATTGCCTTTTGCTGTTGCCGTTGGAATAGTGATAATGATAATCGTTTCTGAATGATAGTTGTTGCCCGTGTCACTAACCCCCAAGCTCATTGCTTGCATTCAGCGACAGCTCCATTAGGTACTCTCGTGACGGGCTGTAGCGTGCAAGAGTGTCTCAGAATCACAGTAAGGGACTCCCTCACTCTTATGAGGACCCATTTGCACACCGTTTAAAAAAGAAGTGGTTGCAGATTTTTAAAGCTTTCGTTAAAGGATTCACTTCTCCTTTCCCAAAGCCTTTTCAACGTGCTGTTCGGTCACGGTAGCTGCGCCATGCCTGAAAGCATATCTGCACACATCCTCACAATTCTTCAGAAGTGTCCTCGGATTCTTGCCAGAGAGCCTGAATATCTTCTTGATGACATCGTCAGGAAGGAAATCAAGATCACCAACCCTGGAGCGGATAAGCATGATTGCCTCTGACTCATCTAGCTCAGTCAAGGATATTATGTTATCCTTCACAAGATCGAAGAAATAATCAGATATCTTCAGCTTGTCGAAACTATCAGCAACCATCACTATAGACTTGAAGTTTCCTTGCTCATAGTATTCCCTGAGATTTTCGAAATCCTCTTCTGTCATAGAATCTGCCTCATCAAGCAGCAGTATCATATCGCTAGGAAGCCCTCTGAAAACCTTGCCAAAGAAACCATATTTGCCCTTAAGCAGCGCATAGAAGTCTATAGGTTTCCCACGTCGGTTAGCAGAGTAATATACTACCTGACGCTTACCTCCAAACTCATTGATTATGTTCTTTAGTATGGTAGACTTGCCCGTACCATAAGGACCCTCAACGAAGATAACCTCACCATAATCAATCTTGCTAAAAAGACTATCAAGATCGTAAGCGATGACCTCATCGTTCAAGAGACCTGGTTTCATAGTGAAAGGGTTACTCCTGAACCCGAAATGCCTATACCATAAATCTGTAGCCACTGGAATCACCTATTTCTCCTCTTCATCATCGAAGAACTCATCAAAGATATCATCATCCTCGGAGTAGTCCTCCTTCTTCTCGTTCTCCTCATCGAGGAAGAACTCATCATCAAAGAAGTTGTCATCAGACTCTTTCTTTTCATCCTTGTCTGCAACATCTTCCTCTTCTACCATGACATGCTTATCTAGATCAGCCTGCTTGTCCTTGGATGGCTCCTCCTCGTCAGGCACCACATCAGACTCTGCTGGTTCAGTCGTTGGTTCAGCCTTAGGTTCAGCCTCAACAGGCTTCTCCTCTTCGACCTCATCAAAGAATGCATCTATGTCATCAAGATCATTATCTACTGCAGGTTTCTCCCCAGTAGCGAGCTCGCCCTCATCAGCAGCAGTCTTAGCCTCTTTCTTCTCAGCTTCCTCTGCAGACTCTTCCTCTGTAGAAGTGTCATCATACTCTTCGAGGACTTCAACCATCTCTTCTGCTTCAGTCACATCTGCCTCTTTTGGCTCTTCTTCCACAGCAGGCTCAGGATTCTTCTTCTCGGACTTCTTCTTTGCCTTTGAAGATTTTGCTGCACCGAGCACCTCATCAACGTGCTTGGATGTGATAACCTCCTCGTCAAGGCTCACAACGAACTCTGCAACCTCATCAAGTGCTTTAAGTATCTGCTTAGGATTATTCTTATATCGTGCACCTAGCTCAAGTACAACCTCATCAGATACGAGCTTGCTATCACCAATGCGGCTCCTTACCATCTGTACAACTTGTTGATCTGTCATCTGAGGGATTGATATGACTCTTCCCTCTATCCTGAGCTTCAGGCTCTCTGAGAAACCTGCTTTCTCGAAACTCTCTCCTGTGAAGACTACTGCCTGAAGATAATTCTCATCGAAATAATGCTTAAGCCGCTCTGTGTTCCTATGCGAGAGCTCCTCAACATTATCCATAAGCAGTATCATCCGCTTTGGCTTCTTCTTGAGTAGCATCCCTTTCACAAGACCGTTACGCTGCACTAGAAGGTCTTCTATATCAAGCTTCTTCTCGAACTTCTCTGCGTTGACATATATAACACGGCCCCTTCCCCGGAACCTGTTTATAATGGCTCTCAGCATAGATGTCCTTCCAGAACCTCTTGGTCCTTCAAGGAAAACTATAGAGCCTGATCGCACTCTGTAATCGAGCTCTTCGATGATATCTTCCCTTCCTACGATATTCTTGATATAATCAGAAGGATCCACACTGAAAGGATTATCCTCAAAATCTAATTCTTCATACCACTCGTCCATAGACTCCACCTGCATACAATCAAGGGAATCACTCCAAAGAGATAACCCCTCATATTCCCTATTGAGTGAAAATGCGTAAATCGCTGATTTAAGTTAAATTGAGTGGTTTAAAAACATTTGTATCCTTTAGATATACTTTGGAAAAAGAGAGATTCATTTGTCACCAGGCGGGAAACAAATGTCTTGGAAATCGCAATAATTGCATAGAGGTCCGGGCTTTTTCGGGTAGTCGCGCATATCTCGGGTCTGGGTGCTCATGTGAACATTCTCTATATGGAACTTTGCGTTCTGGACCAACTCTTCTGTCACAGGCACCATGCGCTCTCCATGTTTCAGCAGGAACAGCCCAACCTCATCAGGATACTCAGAATGCTTCTCGTTATACAAGAGTGCATAGATTCCAAGTTGGAGCATGTATTCATCAGAGAGCTTGTCACGCTTAGAAGTCTTATAATCAATCAGCCTTATCTTGCCGTCACATTTCTCTATGGCATCGATGAAACCCATAACAGAATATTCTTCAGATTTATACTTCTGCTCTCGTATGGGTTTTAGCCTGTTGAAAGTGGCCACATGATCATCCTCAGATGAATTGAGCCGTGAAAGGATATGACTTACCCAGTTAATCACCATCGCCTTGCTATCGTCATAATAGTACTGGCGCTCATCCGCTGTGATATCCAATGAATCAAGCTCCTCACTCGAAGAGCTCCAATGTTTCTCAAAGAGTTCTAGAGCATGCATCAACAGGGCATCACCCACAGAATCATCATCGGTGAGTTCGAGGTCAAAGAACTCTTCAAGCACAGAATGGACTATGCTACCCCTCACAGTATGTATGTTGGGCTTTGTAGGAAGCTTCGCGATGTATGTGAAATAATACTTGCGTGGACACTGATTATATGTGTTGATAGAACTGGGGCTCTGGACCCTTGAGGGTGTAATGACCATGCGAGCAAGATTAGTGGCCTGTTTATATTTTTTTTGTATACTTCAGCGCATATGGAGTTCTACCACATCTCCGTCCTTCAAGGTATGGCCTTGCATCAGCTTCTGACCATCGAACTTAGATGAAGGACCCCATATCCTGCAGAACCTGAAATTCTTGACGAAGTCCCTATGCAGCTTCTCACAAACGTCTTTCACAGTACTCCCTTTGAACATGATGAGAGGCACATCCATGTCAGCGTCCTTGCCGGGTTCCTTCATGTAGATCCTTATGAAATCCAGCTTTGAGAAGATGAGATCCTTGAGCTCATCGATATGGTCTCTCTTCTCAGCAGATATCATAAGATCGGGCTTCAGCTCTGACCGCACCTTCTCTCGTGTCTTATCATCCACAAGATCCATCTTATTAACCACAAGCAAGGACGGCACATACTTCTTGTTACCCTCTATGCAGTCAATCAGGCGGTCTGCGTCGACATCACTCCTCACAACAACATCTGCATTGCTTATCCTGAACTCATGTAGGATCGCCCGTATCGTGTCTTCATCTATATTCCTGAGAGGGACTGTGCTGCCTACAGATATACCACCCTTGCTCTTCTTTGTTATCTTGACATCAGGGCGCTTTTGGTCCAGCCTTATACCAGTCTCCCAAATCTCTTTTCTTAGCGCAGGAAGATGCTCGGGATGCATAGCATCCAACAATATCAGCACAAGATCTGCATTGCGTATGGTAGAGAGCACTTCCTTTCCACGCCCTTTTCCAGAGGCAGCGCCCGAGACAATTCCAGGGACATCCAAAATCTGTATCTTAGCATGCTCATGCTCTAGGACTCCTGGGACGACAGTGAGTGTAGTGAATGCATAACTACCCACTTCGGATTCCGCATTGGTCAGCCTGTTGAGCAATGTAGACTTACCAACAGAAGGGAACCCCACCAGTATCACAGTGCCATCACCAGATTTCCTGACGTGATAGCCTTCGGAAGAGCCTTTCGAAGAGCCTCGAGCCATCTGTCTCTCTTTCAGCTTTGCAATCTGGGCCTTGTAGAGGCCTATGGCATGCTGTGTCTTCTTATTATATGGAGTATTAGCAATCTTCTCTTCGAGTTCCTTTATCTTATCCTCATAGTCAGGCATAGGAGAAGAAAGATGAGAGATTCTATTTAAATCTTAAAGATGTTCAAGGAAATGGAAGGAAAATTCCTAAGATTTATAATCTTCAAATCACGATGCACTTATCATGAGGGCGTCAGCGGTAGAGGGAACCGATATTGTCAATGCTGCCAATGGCAATGGGATAAAGCAGAAGATTGATTCCTACAGGCGTCTTGGTGAGCACCTCTCTCTCGACAAGATTAGTCTACTCCTCCAAATTGACTCTATCTACCCTAAAGTGCCTAGTGACTCTCTTGCAAGAGAGATTAAGAGATTCAGGGAGCTCAATACATACCTTGATCCGTACATAGCATTGAAGAAGGATAAGATCACTTTCTTGAGGATTGTTGACTCAAAGCTTGATGACAGCAAGCTGAAAGAGAAGTTCAACAGGTACTTGAATGTGAAATACAACCATATCGCCAACCCTGCCACATTCAACCAGAACATGGACAAGTTCATCAGGCAATCAAAGATAGTGACGAAGTTCCTCGATGATGTCTTGCATATTGGCAACCTGCCCGAAGAGGCAAAAGAGGTTCTAAGCGAGAAAGAAGTACTGAAGGCCAATCCAAATATATTCGAGCTCATGAAACTCTACAGGGGCTCGAAAGATAAGAGGCTGAGATTTGAGATTCTGAGGAAGGTAGGGCTTGTTGACATAGTCTCAAGAATCGAGAAGAGCTTTCCGCTTGAGCAGACAGATTTCGTTGCAAAAGAGGTTGAGAAGCTCTTCTCGATAGGTCTAGGGCTGAAACGTTCAGAGCAGAAAAAGGTCTTTGTATGGCTTGATGAGGATAATAGGGTGAAGTACACACACGACCATGATAAGGCGCAGAGAGAACACAGTATCTGCTCAAGAAGACGGGATAGGAAGGCTCTGGATGTGTTGCCGCTCCAATCCATCTCATACACCACCTGCACGACACAGTTCGGTAAGGATATAGAGCTCATGCAGATACGGAACAAGCTGAGGAAGAGCAAGGAGCCTTACTATACATCATTCATGGAAAAGATGGTACGCAAAAACCTTGAGTTCCCTAACCAGATACATGATACCATAGGTGTCAGGATAGTAGTGAAGGACCAAGAATCAATTCCTGGATGCATCTCAATGCTCGAAAAATTCGTGGGGGGAAGCTCTTCACGGAAGAAAGAGAAGGACACAATACACAAGTTCGGCAAAGAGAAACTTAACCCTTACTCCTCCAAGGAATATTATGTATGGAAAGCCATATATGACATCGCTCTCCCCAACTTTGCCATAAAACATCTCATGGATATCCGTAAGAGTGTAAAGGACAAGGAGATACAGCGGATGATCACAAAGAAGATAGATGAGATGCAAAAGAGTCCTGTGAACACGGTCATCGAAGTCCAAGTACATGATCTTGAGTCATACCTGCTGAGCATAGCGAAAGGGAATTCAGCGGAACACGCTAAGCTCAAGATGAATGAGATAAGGAGGAATTCTCTCTTCAAACTATTTCCTGCAGAGATATACAAGAAGGAACTGAGGCGTCTCAGGGACAAAATCACGAGAAGAAAAAGCTAGCGTACACGTTTAATTCTTGCCACGAAGAAGCCTTCTGTATCATTGTCCTGTGGTAGAATCCTAAGACAATTATTGACTCTCTTATCGTAATTCTTATCTCCTATCTCGAGGAAAGGCTCAGTCCTCTTAAGCGGCAATCCAATGGGTTCAATCTCTGCGTCGGGATATTTCTCCAAGAGATGAGATACGACCTCCTCGTTCTCCTCAGGCTCTATAGTGCAAGTTGAATAGACCAAAATACCTCCTGGCTTCAAGAGCTCAAAGGCAGCACATATCAGACGTTTCTGGGTAGATGACATTGATCTCACGAAGTTATAGCTATAACGCTGGATTGACCGGTATGACTTCCTTATAGTTCCTGAACCTGAGCAAGGTGCATCAAGCAGAATCTTGTCGAAGAGAATCCCCTCCGGTTTTAGTCTTTTGAGATGAGAACCCTGCATAGCTGTCACAATAGTGTTGAAGATTCCCATCCTACGTATGTTTATCTCTAGAGCTTTCAACCTGTCTGGAGCGTTGTCGTTAGCTACAAGCACTCCTGAGTTCTTCATGTATTGGGCCAATTGGGTTGTCTTAGAACCAGGAGCAGCACACATATCCAGAACCCTGTCCCCAGGAGAAGGCGCTAAGACCACAGGAGGTATCATTGATGCAGGATCCTGCACATAGATATAGCCAAGAGAATGTTCAATCAAGTTACCTATGTCATACTTATCAGTCTCTTTCGAGGAAATCCAGAAACCTTCATCACACCATGGGACCTGCTTGAGCTCCCAGCCAGAAAGCCTATCGGCCATCTCCTTAACAGATGTCTTCAAAGTGTTAACACGGACTGCCTTATTCAGAGGCCTCAAAGAGAATTCCATGAATTTCTCATACTTCCCCCCCAAAAGCATTCGATAGCGTTCTTCGAACTTCGGGTCCACATAGACATTGTCCGCACTGGAAAGAGTAGCAGTCAACTTCTTCTTCGGCATAGGCTGACAAACTGAGCTTTACTTAAAAAGATTCGCATAGCCCCAAGATTCGCTCATATCAAAGAAAGGCAATAATCGGGCCTATCTGAGGAGTCGCATAGTGACGGGTCACCAGAGAGCTGTGCCATTGCGATGAAACAAGAGTCTCTCATCGAGTTGGAGCTTATATCCGTACAGATAGAAGGGTCAGCGTCGACAACAGACCTGCAGAATGTGGAGTGATCTTCCTGTATGATGTCTGAGCATGCATCTATCCGGTACTTCCTTGCAAGATTAAGATAACACCAGTCTCTCTGGGGCACACCAGGGTTTTCCTCAAAACAATCCTGTATCTTCCTTTCAGCTTCCCGTGTAGATAGGTCAGGCACATCCATCGAGAACTCGCTAGACTCATAGTCATCAAGATAAGAATCTGATGAATAATGGTTGACCAGCATCGCCACGCTGCCTATCGCCAGCACGAGCATGAGGAGCAAAACCAACCTCATCCTTCCTTCAGCCAATGAGCTCATGGGGTCTTTAAGGTGAGGCCATATAAAAACGTTTCTCTGAGCTCAATGTTTCCGTGGACGACGAGGCCTATTCTCACGTATCCTTCGTGAATGCCTCATTCCCAGCATGAGGATATTGGAAACGATAAGCAAGATTGCTAGATAAGCTGCATACCTGAACAATGGCAACGACAGGATACCTTCTTCTGGCTCTTCAACAGGAACTTCGGGATCTGGAGGGTCGTCCTCAGGCATAGCCATCATACCCATGTCATCTTCGATAGGGGGCATGTCGGCTTCCTCAGCACCCGTAGTCCTTGCAGAAATCCCTGCAATTGAAGGCGGCGGGACATCTCTTCCACCCAGATAACCCATGTCATAGAAAGTCATATATCCTGATAACAGTACAGTGAACAGGAGCGCAGCAATCATCACCCATATCTTCTTGCGCTCGGGGTAGAGGATTGCTTTACCCTTGCCAGTGAGCTCATAATATTTCCACTTCCTACCCTCATCCTTGACCTCGACAAGACCTGAACTGGTGAGGCTGGACATGTGCTCCTTGACTGTGGCGACCGCCAATCCTACACTATCAGATAACTCTGTCAGGGTCTTGCGTCGCTTGTCAAGCTCTTTGAGGATCTCCACACGCGTATCTGAAGCTAATGCACGAAACGCCGCCCTGTCTAGGACGATCTTCTCATCGCCCATAGACGCATCTCCGTCCTCACTGAACTTCTGCTTGAACATCGTGCAGTAGTGGTTCATAGTGTTTAAAAAGGTTCTGCAAATGTGAGGTCAAACCCAAAAACACACATCACACCATACATCATCGACGTCTCTGACGACGCTTGCGCCTATGCAGGTATATTCCTACGCCAGCTGCAGCCAAGAGGATGACGACAATCAGGGCAGATCCTCCTTCTTGGGTCGAAGTACGCCTGACTATATCCAAGTCAATCTCTATATCAAACTGTTCAGTGTGTTCTCTGTTGTTGGCATCTAGGTATTCAAGATGGAAAGGTATAGTCACCTTGCCAGAATCCTCATCAAGATTGACCTTGAACGATATAGAATCGAAATCATCGCTTGATAGCCTTCCGATATAGAACTCATCAGAAGGCGATAGCAGCTCATAGCCATTGGTCCTGCCCATCCTTGCATTAACGAACTTGAGATCTGTGACACCGCGATTCACTATCCTGAATGAGAGTTCAGTATTACCTGGCCTGTAATCTATAGAATCAAGCGTAGCACTGAGCCGAGGCTCTGAACCTACCATGAGACCTATGCTGTCGCTTCTTGTCCGCATCTCTCCAGAGTCGCCCCTGTACATGAGTCTGATAGGAAGACGGTATACACCAGACGATGCATCCGAGAAGGTCATGATATCAAACTCGACGTGCTTTGTCTCACCGCCTTCTATGCTACGGATACGCTTCTCACCAGTAGACCCCGAAGGTGCGAATGGTAGTATTTCCTGTAGTCCTGCTTCTATAGGAGCATCGAAATCTAGCTTCAGAGATATATCCCTCAGTGTCGTAGAACCCGAATTTTCCAGTTTTATACCTATTGTCGATACTCCTCCCGGAGGGAGCATATCCGGTTCAGTGACCACAGAACCCACACTCAATATGGATTCCTCAATCCTCACCATGATATCGTGCTTCGAAGCTATCCAAGAGCTTCCATCAACTGAATGCCTGATTCGGACAGGACTCTGCCCGATTGGAGCATCGTCAGCCACCCTGACCCTGTACTCAAAAGTCACGCTTTCTCGTGGCGCCATCTCTCCGAACTCCTTCACTATATTTTGGCCTTCCAGTGGAGCGAAAGGGTATTCTGGCGCAAGCTCGAATGATGGTTGCTGTGCTCTGCTACCACCTATATTTGTTGCCCTGAACTTGAGGCTTACAACAGAACCTGGTTCCGCAGGGAAAGGCTCATAGCTCTGCAAAGTCACCTGTATGCTCGCATGATCCAGACGCTGTGCTTCCACAGCCTCTAGAGCTGCTGGAAGAATCAATGACAGCATCACCATCATAATCAAAAAGCTCTTCATGAATCTCATATTTATGACCTCCTCGTCCAATTTTTCTGAATTGATTTTTCTCATCAGTAATCATTATCATTTCTTACTAGTAGAACGGACTATCGCACCGTCCATCAGATGCTCCACTCTGTGTGCTTGTTTTGCCAACTTATCATCATGGGTCACCATGATTATAGTCTTTCCATGTTTCTTGTTCAAGTCCTTCAGGAACTCCATAACACCTATACCCATTTTCGAGTCAAGGTTCCCAGTCGGTTCATCCGCTAAGATTATGTCCGGATCTACAGCCATGGCGCGTGCGATAGCGACGCGTTGCTGCTGGCCTCCCGACATCTCTGTGGGCTTGTGATCCATCCTGTCATCCAGCTCTACCATCTTGAGCAGCTTCTTAGCGCGTGCTTGCCTCTCTTCTGGGGGATAGCCCTGGAATGTCAACGGCAGCATGACATTCTCGAGTGCAGTAAGAGTGTTGATGAGATTGAACTTCTGGAATATGAAGCCAATCTTCCTACCTCGTATCTGAGCCAGCTCGGACTCGTCCATCAACGATATGTCTTCTCCTTCTAAGTAGATATGACCCTTAGAAGGTATGTCTAAACATCCCACAAGGTTCATGGCTGTACTTTTGCCAGACCCTGACGGACCTTGTATCGCTATGAACTCGCCTCTGTTAATCTCAAGGTCTAGCCCCCTTAGAGCATGCACCTCAACCTCTCCCATCAGATAAGTCTTCCACGCACCTTCAATCCTAATCACAGGGCCCTTTTTATTATCCTTCGCCATAGCAGCACACTCTAGAGAAACAATAGCAGTGTCTTATAAAGATTTCTAAAACATGAGGGAGTAAGCGCCAAGAGAAGATTAATCTTCTCGCATATAATCCTCAATCTTTATGGCCTTCTCCTTCTCTTCTGTGAGCAATCCTCTATTCCTGAGATACTCACGCGTCAATATGTAGAAGAAAAGTTCTAATGATTTCTTGCCCTTGTTATTGCAAGGGACAACAAGATCCAAGTTGTTCGCCTGGTTGTTAGTATCACAAAGACCTATTATCGGTATGCCGATACGGATAGCGTCCTCGACTGCATTCCTGTCCGGCCATGCATCTGCAACAAGCAACACTTTAGCCTCGATGAAGTCTTCAAGATCAGTATTGGTAAGTATTCCAGGAGGATACCGGCCAGGGAATATCTTGATGCCTGTATGCTTCTCGAGCAGTTTCAATGGTCTCCATCCATTTTCACGCCTGCATACCACAAGTACATCCTGAGGCTCATACATTGAAAGCAGCTTTGCAGACATCCTGATACGTTCATCTATCTTCTGGATGTTGAGCACTGAGAGTCCATCAGGCCGGGTCTTGTAAATGAAAGGTTTCATGTACTTGGTCCTGAACTTAGTACCTATGTGTATTCCTGCCTTCAGGTATAGATCCTGCTCCACCAGAAAATCTTCAGTGGACTCCTGTGCGGCAGTATCTGCCTTCAGTTCTGACTCCATGACGGGAATGGAACTACAGGCTATTTAAAAAGTTTTCTGTGGGTCCTCCCATTAATCGAGAGGTATTTCCTGAGTCACAAACTAGTTTTAAATATTAGGCAGGATTCATCTGATACTATGATAATAGGCGTAGTGGGCAAACCCAATGTAGGGAAGAGCACTTTCTTCAAGGCACTCACCCTTGCCAATGTCGAGATAGCAAACTATCCTTTCGCTACCATTAGCCCTAACACAGGTGTAGGACACGTCACTGTCGAGAGGGTGGACAAGGATTTCGGGAAAGAGAGCAATCCTAGAGAGGGATACTGCCTTGGAGACAAGAGGTTCGTGCCCGTCAATGTGATTGATGTTGCAGGCTTGGTGCCTGGTGCACACGAAGGTAAGGGCATGGGAAACCAATTCTTAGATGACCTCAACCAGGCGGACGCTCTCATACATGTCATCGACCTCTCCGGATCGACTAATGAGAGAGGTGAGCCTGTGGGAGCGCTGAGCCACGATCCTGCAGATGACATAAGATTCTTAGAACAGGAGCTTGACATGTGGTACCATAGGATACTTACGAAGGGTTGGGAGAAGACAGCCCGTCAGATAAAGCAGACCCAAGCAAAACCAGAGATATCCATCAACAAGCAGATGTCGGGCGTAGGTACGAAGGAAGAGATGATCAAAGAATCTCTTCGAGAACTGGGACTTTATGAGAAGGATCCTACTGCATGGTCAGAGGAAGAGCTCAAAGGATTATGTTCTGAACTGAGAAGACGGACAAAGCCAATAGTGATAGCAGCGAACAAGATAGATGTGCCGGGCGCTGACAAGAACCTCTCTCGGCTCAAGGATGAATTCTCAGGGTATGTCATAGTAGGCTGCAGTGCCGAGTCAGAGCTAGCTCTCAAGGAAGCGTCCAAGCACGGACTGGTAGATTATATTCCTGGTGAAAAGAGCTTCTCTCTCACCGAGAAAGGCAAGACATCCCTTAATGACCAGCAGAAAAAAGCCCTAGATTTCATCAGAGAGAATATACTGGAGAAGGCAGGGAGCACAGGTGCCCAAGAAGTGATAGATAGTACTGTTTTCGGAGTTCTCAAGCACATCGCAGTATTCCCTGGCGGCGTGAGCAAGATGGAAGACCAGTACGGGAATGTGCTACCTGACTGTTTCCTGATGCCCGAGGGGTCCACAGCGTTGGACTTCGCCTATAGGGTGCATACAGACATAGGAGACAAGTTCATAAGAGCCATAGATGTACGGAGCAAGATGACCGTAGGTAAGGAGCATAAGCTCAAGCACAGAGATGTGGTAGAGATAATAACAGCAAGGTGAGATGGGTAGATGAAGAAGTTAAGGCTCGAAGAACTTATCGGGGAAAAAAAGAGATTCAAGGAGGACGAGATCAGAGCCATATCCAACCTCCCCGAGATTTACTTGTGCGATTCTACAGAAGATCTCTCTGACAACCTGAACAAGATTGAGGGTAGATACTCCACCATCATACTCCCCGCTGTGACCTTGGAGCCTATATACACAGAAGAGGGAAATCTGATTAGGTACATGATGGATGATGGAGGAAGCTGCATATCCTTCCAAGCTTATGATTCAAGAGACAGCAGGCATGTCCTGTGGCCCGAAGTGGACAGAGAGAACATAAACCCAGACATGATGAAGAAATTCCTTGAGAGACCCCAAAAGCTTGATGGGGTGTTCCTGTGCTATGACAGCATGTACGACAATGCTTTTCTGATGCATCTTTTGGATAGCTATAAGCAAGGTGTAGAAAGGATCATGGGAGAGATATGGTCCGAGTCATGACTCGTCTTCGTCATCATCTCCATCAGGATCTGCGTGCTCATCCTCCAAGTGGCTCTTGTCCTTTGATTGTGACGCACGGCGGAATGTGCTCGCCACATCTATCATGTATTTACCATCGCCTGTCTTGAAGACCACAGGATTTTTCTTGTTGAAGAGACTGACAAGATCGAGCTCGAAATGTCCCGGTTTGAGGGCGCGGATTGATTCCAAATCAAGGACAACGGTCTCTGTCAGGTTCTCTGGCTTATCACCGATTATCTCGAAGACATCCTCTTCAATCTGCCTCTTGTCCTTGTCAGAAAGAGAATGGGTCATATTCTGTATCTCTTCGAGCTTCTCCTTCTTGATATAATAGAACAGCTTGGACCCACACCCACAGCCATCAAGGACCTCAGAAGCGCCGTCATCATACATGTTTCCGCATCTGACGCATTGGTGTGGCATCTCACTTCTTCCCCTTGGGTTTCTTCTTTATCTTCTTCCTGCCCCCGTCGACCTTTGTTGACAGGTTGTTTATGAAAAGCTCAATCTTCTCAGGATCCTGCTTGATCTCCTTGACAATGGTGGCAGGTCCTATTATCGTCATCCCGTTGCGGTCACCAAGCAACATGTTTATGAAAAGCTCACGCACCTTCTTGAAGAACTCCCTATCATGCTTCTTTTTCTTCGGCTCTATCACCGAGAGCTCTATGCCCTTGAACTCATTGCTCTCACTCTTACCAATCTCTTCCATTGTCCTTGCAATGAGTTCAGTCTCTTCCTCCTTACGCAGCCTTCCCTCTATGAGTATTATCTTGTTCTCTGAGACAAGCTCGAGAAGTTTATTGACCCTCTGCTCATGCGAGAGGTTCTCGATTTGCGCGTGCGGGATATATTGTAGTGTCAGCATTTTTGATGTTCACCTTAAAAGGACTTCCAATAAAAGTTTTTCTATTTTCTCATCATATATGTCATGGAAGATATACTTCCTATCAGACAATCTCAAAGAGCCTCTCATAAAACTCATCGATGTTCTGCCCGGTCTTTGCAGAGATGCCTACAAGATCATACTGAGGGAAGGCTGATTCGATACGTTTTATGTCCGATTTCTTGAGGTCGACCTTGTTACCTACAATCAAAACAGGTATGTTCCTAGCCGCCAGGTTACCCACTATTGTTATGTTCACCTGAGAATATGGGTCGAGAGTAGAATCAAGCACTACAACCACACAATCCATGTCATCGAGCCACTTGATAGAATCTATGACGCCTTTCGTAGCCTCTTTGGCTCTCGACTTAGCCTCTTTCTCCTTGAGACCTTTCTTCATGAAATCTTCATAATCTATCTTGGTGGCGATACCTGGCGTATCTACAAGATTGAAGGACAGCTCTTTCTTACCTGATTTTATGGTCACCTGCTCCTTGATCTGTATCTCTCTTGTCTCATGCGCGACATTGGACACAGAACCCATATCTTCACCAAGCCAGTCCTTACATATCCGATTGGCTAGCGTAGTCTTGCCACCATTGGGCGGACCATATAGCCCAAGCTTGACATGCTTCTTCTTCCTGAAGAGCTTCTTGAGCATACTATTGAAAAACTTCTTGAAAAACCCAACCATCGTACAATTTCGGAGACGAGAACTGGGTTTAAATAGTTTTTGGTGGGACAGCAGCAAATGATTTTTATATATCCAAGTAATCATCAGCGCCATGAGCATGTTCATAGTCATTGACAAGAATGACACTGCCAGCATGAACATCTTCCAGAAGTTGATTGATGAGGAGAAGGTGTTCACCAAGAGCAGTATGAGGTTCAAAGGAGAACCCATCTATTTCTACAAGGGAGCTTACATGGTGTTGAACGACAACAGGTCTGCTGAAGCAGAGAAGATAGATTATGATATAGAGACCATGTTGTCGATAAGGCCAGATATGGTGATCTTCCCGACAATCCATAGATCAAGATCCGAGATACCTTCTTTCAGCGCGCATGCACCAGGCAACTGGGGAAGTGCCGATGCTGGTGGGATAGAGAGAAAGCTGTGCTTCTCTGCTGAGAGCTTCATCAAGGAAGCGCTTATCTATATGAAATCAAAGGAGAAGAATGGGGACATAGGACATTTCGACGTTGTCCAGGAGGCAACACACCATGGGCCTCTCCTGTCATGCCCTTGCATGTTCATAGAGATCGGCTCTACCGAAAAAGAATGGAAGAATGATAATGCAGGAAGGCTTATAGCAAATACACTGGTCTATCTGATCGAGAATGCAGAAGAGATAAAGAGCAAAGGGTACAAGAGCTTCATCGGCATAGGAGGGCCCCACACATGCTCAAATTTCATGAAGATTGTGCTCAACGATGAGAGCCTGGCTCTTGCACATACATGCCCTAAGCATAGTCTAGAGAATCTTGACTCTGAGATGCTAGATCAGGCCATTGAGAGATGCAGCAATCCAGCAGAGCTGGTCGTATTAGACTGGAAGGGTATGGGCCAAGAGAAAGAAAGAATAAAGGACATGCTTGAAAGCAAAGGCATCGCATACAAGAAAGTCAAAGAATTCTCCTATAAGTGAATCCTACTCGAATTTAGAAAGTCGTTCTCGGATTTCGCGTATCTCCTTCAAGGTCTTGTCAAGCTCCTGACGGGTGTCCTTCTTCTCATCACGCATACGCTTCTCAATCTGCTTCTCGGCTTCCTTCAGGTCCTCTTCTGTAGGAGAAGCAGGAGAGTCATCCTTTTTGGCTTCATCATCGTTCGCGCTCTTCTCCTTCACATCTTCCTCGACATCTTCTTCGACTTCGTCCTTCACATCACTTGGAGTCTTAGAAGATAAGTTTGCTTCAGACCTGAGCTTCCTCTCCTCATCTATCTGTTTCCTGACGACCTCGAGATCCTCAACTAGCTCTGATGGACGCTTGTCATAACCTTTTCGGACCATGTCCGAGAAAAAGCTATAGAAGGCGTCTTTTGTCCAGCTACCATTAGTCTTGATGAAGAACTCACGAAGAAGATCGAAATACTCATCATCAACCTTGAGCTTATCGTGCAGTCTCTTCTTCGTCTTAGCACTCCTACGTAAGCTGAATGAAGGCATCAAGGATCGTAAGGAGCGTCGTTGCTTCTTCGGTGTTGATTTTTCATCCTTATCATCGTCATGCCTTTTCTCCTTCTCAGGAGCATCATCGGAATCCTCTGCAGCCTCGTCTCTCTTGCTATCATCACTTTCGCCCGTGTCCGTCTTTTCTTTTTTTGCAGGAGGATGCATCTTTGCCTTGCGCTTCCGTTTAGAGAGATACAAGGTGTCTACCAATGTATAAACGAAATAGATACAGAATACTGCAAAAAGACCGATTATTATGATGTCAAGGAGCTCTGGCATACTCATTACCTACCTCATATTGGTTTATAAAATTTATGATAAAAGAGATGTTTCCTTCAAGGATACAGGAAGACCCGTCTTGTTGAGACGAT
>CAZTTX010000011.1:0-18826 GCA_964616085.1 uncultured Methanosarcinales archaeon | reverse complement strand
GCGTCCGGCATGAAGCCGCACTATTAGAACAACAGGAAGGGCGGCCGCCGGGAATTGAACCCGGTCCTAAGGTTCCACAGACCTCAATGCTAGCCGGTACACCACGGCCACCAACTATGATAGGCTAGTGGAGGCGAATTATTTAAAAAAGTATCTGTTGATTTCGCTGTCTTTCCGACAATAATTATTTAAACATAGGATGCTGATGACGAGGTATGGTCTTCGCAGATAAGGGCTACAAGCCTGACCCGCGCAACGATATGGTGCTAGAGCTCAAAGTGCATCCGAAGGGTATGAAACTGCTTGATGTTGGCGAGATGATCGCAGAGCATACATCGTTGAGACGATGGGATGAGGCGAACAAGGAGTTCCCTAAGGAGAGCGTGAAGCTCAAGCCAAAGGTCTGCGATGAGGACAAGGGTTCTTCTACTATCTGGATTTCGTATCCACGCGAGATGTTCGGGCATAATAATGTAGCGGACCTGATATCTCTCTACCGTAAGATTGTATCTTCAGGTATTGCAAGATCTGTGCGGCTCATGGATATTCATGTAGCAGAGAGGTCTAGAGAAGGATTCTATGGACCACGCTATGGGGCCGAAGAGATTAAACGTCGTCTGGACCATGGAGGGCCTTATCTCTCAGTGGTCTTGGATCGCTCATACTCATTAACACCTTCCTCACAGGCTAAGTTTGCCTTTGAACTATGGATGTCTGGCGTTGACATCGTGCGCGAGGATATCGCATTGTCAGAGCTCTCTGTGCTACCTTTCTTCGAGAGGCTCGAAAAGACGATGCGCATGCTTCTGAGGGCTGAGAAGGAGACAAGGAAAAAGAAGATTTTCGTCCCTAACATCATTTCAGAGACTTCTGAGATGGTCAGTAAGGCAGACCTATCCAAAGGCATGGATTGTGGCTGTGCGGTGCTAGATCTTGCATCATCAGGCGTTTCAGCATTGGCATCATTAAGGAAGCACTCGCATATCTCCATATTCTCGAATATGCCATTCTCTCACCTGGAACTCCATGGTGATTCAGGGATCTCTCCTTTAGCGGCATCGAAGATTGCAAGACTTGCAGGAATGGATGTCCTTGATATAGGCCAGTTAGAGGATGGTGATGATTACGGCATGTATGGCCACACAAGTTCTATCAGTATGGATTCTGCATCAGAAGTGCTAGACGCACTACATTCAAAGAAGAAAGGATTGAAGCCTGTGATGCCGATGATATCCGGTTCGGTTTTTCCTTTCATGTTACCTAATATTGTCACCAACCTTGGTAAAGATATTGTTGTAGACTTTGATGAGGCGTGCTCTATGCATCCTGATGGTATGATTGCTGGCGTGAGGTCTGTGGTACAGGCTCGAGAAGCTATTGAGAAAGGGATTTCTCTAAAGAAGTATAGTGAGCGTAAGAAGGATCTCAACAAATCGCTGATGCGATGGGACGCCTGAATCAATCCTCAAGCCCGAACGAGCTTGTGAATTCTTCGATGAGCTTGTATCTCTCTATGTATTGGTGTCCTTTGTCGGTAAGGGAATAAGTCTTGCTTCTTCCGGATTCATGTTCGATTACGAAGTCCTTGCTCTTCAGTTCTTCTAGGTATTCATCCATCATCTGATGTGAAAGGTTGGACTTGTAGAGAATATGTGTGGGCTTTATCTTCCCGTCCTGCTGCTGGATGGCCTTCAGGATATCGTATATGACCTGAAGTTTGCTCCTCTTTTTCATATTGGTTACCTTCTTTCTTGTGTATTGGGGCATTCATTTCTATCTGCCCAGCATGGTCTTCAATAGATTAGACTTATCTTTCCGGATGATGTGGAAAAGATTGATTAGTATCAATGTGTAGGCGATGAGCTTGAATGCGTGTCCTATGAAGTAGAACAGGGCTGAATCCAGCGAGAATATGAAGAATATGTATGCTATCAGCATGCTCGCGAATCCTAGCATGACAAGCAGCGAGGTCTTGCGCTTGTTCTTTATGTAATTGTACAGATAATGGTGAAGTATGAAAAATGATATTACTGCGGACATCAGATAGAACAGCAGCAGCTTATCCATAGCTGAGATGAGCACCATGAGGACGAGCAGCGACATCAGCAGATGCACTTTCGGCTTCTTTATGCTGAATGACATGTAGACAAGGGTTATGAGCCCCAGCAGCATCAGGTATGTATAGGCATATACTGCTATCATGTATATGGTTATTATAAAGTTAGCCTGGCTCGGGGAGAATGACATATGCCTGATATAGAAGAAGAATATGCTGTTCAGTATGGCCTGGATGACATAGCCTGCACACATTAGCATGAATCCCATCCCGAAGATATATGGCTTGCTCTGGTGGGTAAGCTTGTACACCTTGAATGAGAACAACGCGACCATGAATGTGACGATTGCGAACGCTATCTCGAAGATTATGTCATACCCCAAGAACCAGCTAGGAACAAGAAACACATTAGACATGGTCGCGTAATCTGTCATCTATTTTTAAAATTTATGAAAATATTTTCCCAAATAGTCTTCGTTATCGTTCTTTAATAATTGATTTAAAAATGAAACCTATGATTCTCTTATGACAAAGAGAAGGAGGTGCTAAGATGTTCTATAGAGATAGAGGCTATAATAGGCTGATGGTCCAGGATCCTTACGAAGACTTGGATAGTATGAGACAGAGAGAATTGTTGGAGGTGGGTGATGATGCATTACTTGATAGAGCCAATGCTTGATGAGTTAAGCGATAATGAAGAAGATGAAAGCACATACCAGCAGCTGATACGGGACAGTTATATACATCCGAGAAGGGCTACTGAGACCTGATTTTTTTGCTTTTTTCTTTGTTCCAGAAAGCTTGTGAGTCAGAATCCGGTTATGATGTCAAGAATCTCTTCTCCGTACTTTGAGATTTTACTTGGGCCCATTCCTGGTATGTCGTGGAGCTCTCTAAGGCTCTGTGGCATCCTGCTTGCCAGCTGATGCAAGGTCCTATCTGGGAATATCATATAGGGTAGGAGCCGAGTCTCTTCTGCCTTTTGCTTTCGCCAGTCTTTCAGGTCGTGGAGCACGGGTGAGCTTTCGCTCTTCCTTATATTCTCTTTCGCGTTATCTATATAGGCAAAACGTCCCTTTAGCGATTCGCCTATGAACTTGCTCATGCGCCCGCTGAAGCTCATATGGAGCTCGTCTTTGGCGCGTGTCATCGCCACGTACAAGAGCCTCAGTTCCTCATCCTGCTTCTCGTATTCGAAATCTATACGCGCAAGGTCCTGCACGGGATGCTCTGAGACCAAGCAAGGGAACATCTTTGTGCTGACTCCTGCTATGAAGACAACCTTCGCTTCAAGCCCTTTTATCGCATGTATGGTGGATACAGTAACTTTCCCTTCCTCTGGCTCGAGGTTCTCACTCTGTTCTTCTGTCCTCTTCGCGATATGTGGAATCCCGTACTGGCCTAATGATTCAGAGATCTCTTGGACTTGCTTGTTGGTCCTAGCCAACACCATGACATCTCCGTACTCTTCCACGCTCCGTGATAGGACGGCCTGTGTGATGAACATGATCTCTGCCTTATCGTCCTTGTGCCTGCTGAGAGTCATCTTCGCTTCTCCTTTCCTGACATGGTTCAGCTCGGACATCTTCATAGGCGATATCACCAGATTTGCGCTTCCGACTATGCCATCCAATGACCTATAGTTATCTGCGAGCTGGACTACTGAGCTCTCTGCTTGGCGAGGGAAATCCATTATGTTCTTGACTTTCGACCCCCTCCAACCGTATATGCTCTGTCTGGGGTCGCCCACAACGAAAAGGTTATTTGGTTTGAGGATATCAAGCAGTCTCACTTGGATATCGTTGACATCCTGGTACTCATCCACTAGGATGTGGGAAAAGCCAGGTATTGTCTCAGGGAACCTTTCCATGATCCGCATGCTGTCGACGATCTGGTCGGTATAGTCCCTGTAGCGCTCCTTAGCCTTCAGCTCTTCAATCTTCTTAACAAGGTTGTAAGCGAAGAGAGCGATTGGCCTGTCCTTGGAGCTTGCCTTGCTGATTATGGCTTCCTTGAAGTGTTCTATGTCCCTCATGTTGTTCTTGTAATGGTCCATGAGCCCGAAGATGTCGCCCATGAGCCCGAAAAAGAGTGTCTTCTCATCCTTGCCTTTCCTTGACCCATAGTATTTGTCTATGGCCATCGCAGGATCATAGCCCAGCTTATCAAGCGCTTTCGAGAAGATCCGTATCCTTTCCCTGAATCCCATGACAGAACGTCGCTCACCAAGCATCCTTTCCTCGTTCTTTCCCAAGAATTTCTCGCAGAACGAGTTGAATGTCTCTACGTGCACGGGTAGCCCTTTGAGCCTTGATATCATCTCTTGCCTGGCTTTCCTCGTGAAGGTTATGGCTAGAATACTCCTAGGGTCGACACCACGCATCCTTGTCATGAACTCGATCCGTCTGGTGAGTACAGTGGTCTTTCCACTGCCAGCTCCTGCGATACACAATATCCTTGCAGAAGGGCACGTCACTGCCTTACTTTGCTCTTCGCTTAGTCCTCCAAGAAAATCACTTAGGTGGCTGAAGAGCTCCCTATCCTGTTCAGTGACTGCATCATACTCGAATCCATCCTTGCCTTCCTCATGGCTCTTCTCCCAAGGCTCTTCCAGGTATTGCTTTCCCCTGCTCGTTATGGTGAGGACTGGGTAGTACTTGGTCGAACTATCTTTTGTTATCTCTACCATGCCATCGAACAGCATCCCATCAAGCGTTTCATAGATGTCCCTGTCGCTGTACAGATCCAAGGCGCCATGATGCTCGCATAGGTTCAGTCTCAGCTTCCTTATCCTGCTGTCCTGTTCACCCCTGAGCACATCCGAGATGAGCTTCTTGCCCACCGGGAATGGAAGCTCTTCCATGAGCCTCAGCACAGCCAGCTCAGGCGTCTCTTCTTGCAGCATCTCAAGGCTGTCCTTACTATGTTTCACACCAGTCTTCAAAGAACCGTCGGGATTGAACTCCATACTCTATCTCAACTAGAATCGAGTCCTGGGATTTATAAAAATATCGTTGTTTGGGTCTGCCCCAAAGGTAGAGAGATGTATACTGGCCGTAGCGGTCGGCTGGTGCGGGATTATCTTATCCTGCTTGACTGCTGACTGGCTGGGGTCTGCCCCACAAGAAAATGAAACATTTTCTGTGCACATTTAAGCTCTGCTTAAATTGTGCTGCGGGTAAGCCAGTAGGTCAGTATACAAGAAACTCCATTTAGGACAGACCCATTGTTGGGGTTGCATGTGTCAGAACACGAAGCTTGCATAGCCCACGACACTGCTCCTGTCTCCCGAGCTTTCTGCAGAGGTCGAGCGATGCACAAGCTTGATCTCCCAATCGTTCATCCTGCTAATCTCTGTGAGGACCTTGAGCGGATTCTTGCCGCATGCCTCGAACTCGCCTTGCATTGCTTGGATATTGCTTATTGTAATGCCGTCGATCTCTTCTGCCTCCTCCTGGCTCAGGAAATGGCTGAGGTCGGTACTCACTACGAGCAGTGTCTCATCATCCATCATGCTATTGATGGCCTTGGCGTATTCCTTCGCATCTTCGTCAGTGATGTCGCCGATGATGATGGGCACTAGCATGAAATCGCCTAGGTAGTATTGCAGAAAAGGGATCTCTGCTTCTATGGAGTGCTCTCTCTTGTGTGGCCTCTCGTCCCTGAGGATGATGTCTGGGACCTTGTCATACTCTATCTTGACGTCTCCGAGCGGAGTCCTCCATACATCGTTAGTGTCCATGACTGCCTTGTCCGTGTAGACTGTATGATTCGGTCCTAGCACCACCACACGCCTGAACTTTCCTTTTGGTAGCTTCCTGAATGCGTAGGATGCTGTCTTTCCAGAGTACATATAGCCTGCGTGTGGCACTATCACACCATGGATGTCTCTCTCCGGGCTTCCCTCTGACTTATCTGTAAGCTCTTCTATCATGCTCATGAGCTCATCTCTCTTGCCAGGATAGAACATGCCTGCTACAGCACATTCTCTTATATTCTGCATATTGCCCTGCATACCATATGATAAGCTTTTTAATATAATAAATCTTATGGGTAAATATGAAAGAATGCGAGCTATATACTCCTCTGGACTCTGGGAAGGTGAGATGTTTCGCTTGTGCCCATAAGTGTATGATAGCAGATGGTTCTAAGGGTATATGTCGCGTGAGAGAGAATCGCTCAGGGAAGCTGTTCTCGCAGGTTTATGGGCTTCCTGTATCTTGCGCCATCGACCCTGTCGAGAAGAAGCCCCTCTATCATTTCATGTCCGGCAGTAATGTCTATAGCATTGGGACTGTAGGCTGCAATTTCAAGTGTGACTTCTGCCAAAACCATGATATTGCCTTCTCCGAGAAAATAATTGGGAAACGGATGTCTCCTGAAGAGATTGTTGAGGATGCAGTGCTTCATGGCTGCCGATCCATCGCGTACACTTACAATGAGCCAGCCATCTTCATCGAGATGGTGCATGATATTGCGGTGCTTGCCCGGAAAAGGTCATTGAAGAACATCATGGTCACTAATGGCTATATGACGCCAGAGTCTCTCGAGTATGTCTCAGGATGCATAGATGCCATGAATATCGACCTGAAATCTTTCGATGATGGCTTCTATAGGCGGCTGTGCGGTGCAAGGCTCAAGCCAGTGCTGGAATGCATAAGGAAGGCTTATGCCATGGGGATCCACATAGAGCTGACGACACTAGTGATACCTGGAGAGAACGATTCCGAAGAAGAGTTGCGTGAGATTGCTAGGTTCATAGCGGCATTAGACAGGAGCATACCATGGCATGTCTCGCGCTTCTTCCCTATGCACAATATGAAGGAACATGATGCGACTTCCAGAGCAAGCATAATGAGAGCATGCGAAATAGGCAATGAGGAGGGTCTTGAGAATGTCCACGCGGGAAACATCTGAAAAAAATGATATTGGAACATATGGTGAGATATTGCTGTCTCTTGCTAGGCAGAGCATCAGGCAGGCATCGGAAGAAGGAAAGGTATCAGTAGCTCCTGACAAGGTTCTCGAGGCTTTGGGTTTATCGAGGAAGAATTTGCCGGCAAAGCTGAAGAGCAAAAAGGGAACATTCGTGACCCTTACGAAAGATGATGAGCTCAGAGGATGCATAGGCCACATAGAGCCAGTACAGCCAGTCTATATAGATGTGGTAGATAACGCATGTTCTGCAGCATTCAAAGATCCCAGATTCCCTATAGTTGCTAAATCTGAGCTGGATTCCCTCAAGATAGAGGTGTCGTTGCTCACAGTTCCAAAACGCCTGTCATACAAGAATATGGATGAACTTCTCAGAGCCATCACGCCAGAGAAGCATGGTGTTATAATATCAAAGGGAGCATATTCATCAACATTCTTGCCTCAGGTATGGGAACAGCTCCCTAAAAAAGAGGATTTCCTTTCGCATCTCTGTGTGAAGGCAGGGCTTCATCGCGATGAATGGAGGCTTGGAATGCTGGAAGTGAGCTTGTACAAAGTAGAGAAGATATCTTGGTGATAATTATGGGATGCCCTTGCTATAACACCGGATGCCCACGTCATGGTGATTGTGAGGCCTGTCAGGCCTATCATCACAGTACTGGCACGAAAACGTTCTGCGGGAAATAGCTGGGATCATCACTTGTATGTCTCAGGCTGTGTCCTGCTCTTCTCATGCTTCTTTGCCATAGACCATATCTCTTCTGCAAGCCTTGCCTTATCTGTAATGGCTTCAGGGTGTTTCTCTTTTATCTCTTCTACAATTATAGGGTCTGCTATGTCTGTCTTCGAGATATGGATAATCGTCTCCCTCTTATGCTCTTTGATTGTCTTCTTTAGGAGCTTCTCCTGCTTCTCAAGCGGGTATTGTTCAGTCGGGTCGAACACGAACACCATGGCGTCAGCAGCATGTTTCATGGCGAGTTCTGCCTGGCGCTCGATATTGTTCTTCTTGTCTTCCCTGTTCAGCGTCCCCGGTGTGTCTATGAGCTGGACCTTCCTCATGTCCTGTCGCATATATCCAATGAGCAGCCTCCTTGTAGTGAAAGAATAAGAGTTGATCTCTATGTCTGAACCAGTGAGCTCAGATATCAGCGTCGATTTCCCCACGTTAGGGAAGCCCACGAACGCCACTGTGACTATGTCCTGCTTGATTGCTGGGAACGCCTTCATGGTCCTACGCGCCTGTTCGATCTTTTGCAGTTTTCCAGAAAGCCTCTTCATTATCGAATCTACTCTGCCATAGAAAGCGTTCCTATACTGCTTTGCGTAATCTGCGCTCTTTGCGACCTTGATACGTTTCCTTGTCTCGCCAGCTAATTCCTTGATTTTCCCTTTGGCCCATGGGAGCGAAGCGAGTGCTTTCTTCAGCTTGTCAGTATCGAACTGCAACCTGCAGAGCTCGTAATAGAAATCGGGCAGAGAATCTATGCTGGGAAAGGATGTCTCTATCGTGGACATGGTCTCTATGAGGTAGCCTTCTACCGCATCAATCCTTGCAAGCTCCTTGTCCTTCGCAGTATTGATCCTGTCCTTGTTCTTCTTCTGGCCTTTCTCGGCAGCCTTCTTCTTGGCCCTGCTGAAAGCCACATCAAGATAGAACTTGTGATCCTCTATATTCTTCAGTCCTTGGAAATTCATGCTCTTATTGTTTTCACTCTTTTTAAAAAACTTGTCACCCAAAGGCTCTGTTCAAAATAACATAATAACATACAAAGTATACTGGCCTACGAGAGTATCCGGAGGAGCTACCCTCTCTCGTCAGCCGTCATGCGGGATTAAGCAATCCCACACCTGCCGACGGCTACGGCCACTATACAAAACAATTCTTTTTTGAACAGAGCCCACCCAAAACAATTATAAACAAGGTAGTGAGAGTTATCGTATGGTCGATATCCTGTTATTCATCGCGATTGTGCTTACTGTGTTCTTGGGGTCCGCCCTCGGCAGGATGATACTGTTCATAGCTCCTGAAGAGACGAAGCCGGGCAAAGGATGGTTCAGGCTCCTTTCAGCCGCACTCCTCGCTGGAGCTCTCTTCAGCGGCACAAGCAGCTTTATAATAGGCATTCTGCTTGCCATCGCAGGATTCATGGTGATGGCTTTCTCACCCGAAAGATTCCTCAAAGACAAGCTGATGCGCGGCTTCTATACTGGCATCCTTGGACTCATAATGGGCGTCCTTCTTTATACGTCACCTTTCAGGACAATCACTGCTTCCTTCATGTTCATGTTCCTGATGGCATACTCTGCGCTCACATTCTTCCCAGCTTCTAAAGATGTCAATCTTGCAAGATATCATGTGAAAAGGAAAGCCATGTACCTGAAGGAGATAATGCTGCCTTTATCCACATTATTCATCTCTGTGGTGCTACGACTGATCCTTGGGGCATAGCTGAGTCAATATATCTAAGGAAATATCCTTTGAAATATCCTGAGAAGCACTTCTTTCTAGCACTTTCATGTCTTTATACGTTCACTAGTGGAAAGATTTAAAAATATTAATTATATTTCATGGAATATGGAAATATATGAAGTAGAGGTCATGACGGTCCCGGCAGGCACTAGGATGGATAATATCCTAGACTCATTGAGCCATTACAAGCCGAAGAAGATACACGTCCTCTCTACAGAAAGGTACGCAAAGGAATCTGAAGATTTTAAGACGCAGATGGAAAGCAAGGGTTATAGCGTCATGGTGATCAATATCGGCGACAACATCTGGGAGGAGGTCCTGACAAAGGTGGGGGACATGGTATGCTCCCATCATTCACCAGGGAAAGAGCGTGACAATAGGTTCATAGTGCACACCGACACAGGCGATCCGATGCTGAGGAGCGTCATGACGGTCGCTGCTTTCGTGAATGGTCTTCGTGCATTGAGCTATGATGGCGGCGAGACACAGCTGCTTCCACTATTCAAGCTCAAGTACCAGACTCCGCTGACTGACAAGAAGATGCAGATCCTAAAGATACTCCGAGAAGATATCACGTGCTGCAGATCATTCGAGGAGCTCTCGAAACGCACAGGCATGTCATTGCCGCTCATCTCGTACCATGTCAATGGGAACCTCAAGTCAGAGGGGCTCAGGTCTCTAGGTCTTGTAGAGGTCACTGAGCGTGATGGTCGTATGAACGTCAGGATGAGTACGCAAGGCCTTCTCCTATTGAATGGTTACATCGGCGCCATGGGACCTGAAGAGGGTGCTGGAAGGAGCAGCAAGAGTGGGCAGAAAGGTAACGTCAGGGTACAGCAGCCCTGCTGAGCTCATTTCTTTGATTTGCTTCTTTTCGTTGTGGACTTTTTCTTCTTTGTGGTTTCTGTTCCCTCATCTTTCTTCTGTGTTGTTGTGTGTCTCTTCTCTTCCTCATGATCCCTCTTCCTGAATCCTGTGAATAGCCAATCCATTATGATGAGGCCTATTGTGAAGAAGATGACCTCGAGCGCAAGCGGGACAGTGCTTTCCACTCCCAATAGCATGACCGAGATCGCTGTGGCAGCAGCTCCATTCTTCATAGTGCCGAATAATGTCACCAGTATGCTATCACTCTGGCTCAAGTACCTCCGTGCTATGAAGTATATGGCCACGAGAAGCACGATTCTTAGAATCACGAGCAGCAGTATTATGTTGAGGATGTCGCCGAGGCTCTGGAGCACCATCTCGAGATTGAATCCGACGATTATGTAGATCACCATGCCGAAGCAGACTGCAATGGTGCTCTTGAGAATCTTCTCAGGGATGCTGATACGGCGTATGAGTCTGCTGAGAATCATCGGGACGGCAAGCAGGGTGATGATGACCTCGAGTATGTCCACTGGGGCCACAACTGTCCGCATGAAGAAGTATGTTCCTAATGGTACTACAAGAAGGCTTAGGATATAACCTATGAATTCAGCATAGAGGTCGACCTTCATGTTCACATGGTATAGGTACCCCAGAGTGACTATGCCTATGGCTGGCGGCATCAGCCCATATATGATGAGTGCGTTCCTGTAGAGCTCGTTCGCTATCATGAGATTGGAGAGTATGATATAGAGTGCTGCAAGCACTACTGTGTTGATGAACACAAGAAACGCCACGAACTCTTTCTTCTTAATGTCAAGATGTTCAGCTCCAAGGTTCCGTATGCTGATGCTCAACATGAATACTAAGATGAAGATGAGATAGTCCTTCAGGAAGAATGCCGGCTGGGGAAATATGGCCGCCAGAAGAAGCGCAACCAATATGGATACTCTTGAGATGTCCTTGAACGCCATTCTTTGCTCTCAGACTGGCATATATAAAAAGTTATCCTGTCATATATAATCAGGGGAAAGAAAAAGAAAACAAATAAAACAAAAAGAAAAATAATGTGTTTTGCGGCATCAGAGAGCGCAGTCCAGCTCAGAAGCAAGTGTGTCAATCTGCTGAACACCGCTCAACAGCCTTCCATTGATATACCATGAGGGGTAAGATGTCACGCCTGCAGACCTGCACTCATCCTGGTTCAGGTCACAGTCCACGAAGAACTCGTCTCCGTGCTCTTGGAATGTCGGTCCGAGCAGCTCTTTCTGTCTTGTGCAGAACTGGCACCATTCAGTACCAAAGAAGATCGCTTCGTTCTCTAGGATGCAGGCAGATAGTGCATCGTAGTCCATGCTAGGATCTGCTGTGTATCCTCTATCGCCCCCTCCTAAAGCGACAAAACCTGAGTACAGGATTATAAGACCGAATATGCTCAGGAATACTATTGCGCCCTTGCTTGGTCCATTCCTCTTAGGATGCCGCTCCCTATGCTGATGAGGTTTGTGCTCATTGTCTGAATGCTGTCTCTTCATATTTTTTCGTTTTCCCATATCATGACCACCCATTACTATCATATCTTGGTGCTTTCCCCATAAGCTTGTACAGAGATTCAACACATACATGATTCTTAATTCATAGATTGTTGGAGTTGGCTTATTAATAAAACTTTTTTTTTGAGATGTTTCTCATCGTCACCATGTAGAGACCACTCTCTGATGAGAACAGAAAATATAAAAACTCTGCTGAGTGATTCCTCAACCGATGGACAATTCTGTTGTTAGGGTCAGGAACCTCTCGAAGGGCTTCGGGAAGAAGATTGTCTTGAAGGACATCTCTATGGAGATTTATTCTGGAGAGATACTGGGGCTCATAGGTATGTCGGGGCATGGTAAGACCACATTCCTCAATACGCTCATTGGTTTCTTGCGGCCTGATACGGGGGATGTAGAATTCAAGCTCGAGCATCTCTTGGATTACGAGAATGCTTCTGATCAGTTCAGGTCTGTTTACTATACTCATGATGAAGCCAAGCGTATCTTTGGCTTCGCTGCACAGGTCCCGTCTTTCTATCTGGACCTCTCAGTTGAGGAGAATCTTGACTATTTCGGAGCACTCTATGGCCTCTCTAAAGATATAAGACGCACCAACACGAAGATCCTGCTCAATCTCATTGGCATATACAACTCACGGAAGGTCATAGCCCGGAACCTATCAGGTGGTATGAAGAAACGTCTTGATATTGCGTGTGCGTTGATACACGATCCTAAGATACTGATATTGGATGAGCCGACCGCTGATCTGGATCCTGTGCTTAGGAAGCAGATGTGGAACATAATCAAGAAGATCAACCAGAAAGGCACGACAATCCTGATGGCTTCACACTTCCTTGACGAGGTTGAGGATTTCTGTGACCGGATTGCTGTCATACGTCGGGGTGAGATGATACATGTAGGTACGCCTGATGAACTCAAGGAGAACATCTCGAATTCAGAAGAGATCCTTCTTCAGACATATCCGGGCAATTATCCATACCTACTCAGGCACCTAGGAGGCAAGAAGCTGGGTATAGAGAAGATAGTGAACGAAGGCGAAAAGCTGAGGATATACACGACCAAGGCAGAGAGCGTGCTGCACAGGGTATTATCGGTGATAAGCCATTCTAAGGAGACATTGGTGGAAGTGAATGTCAAGAAACCATCACTGGACGAAGTCTTCGAGGAGTTCTATCGTCAGGGCAGGATCAACGAGGACGAGAACGAACCACAGGAGAGACATCAGAAGTCCCAGTCCAAGCCCAAAAAGACTACGGCAAAGACAAAATCGAAGAGATGATTGATCAATGAGAGGAAGATGCTAAGATGAAAGTTGTCAAGATTGTGAGCAAGACATTGAGGATGATAATAAGGTCGAAGACCTCTTTGGCAGCGGTATTGCTCGGACCTCTCCTCATAATAACATTGGTTGGTCTTGCTTTCGGCAGCATGACGCAGTATAGTCTAAATATAGGTGTTTTCGCACATGATTATGATGACCTTGTAGAGTCCTATCTGAAGACCATAGATGAAGACACTACCTATCAGGTGACGCGCTATCCAATCATAGACAATTGTATCAATGATATACGACGTGGTTCTGCTCATACTTGCATAGAGTTCCCTCGCAATTTCCAGGCGGGTGGCAATGGTACTAATGAGATCAAGTTCTATGTGGACCAGTCGAAGACTGATATGGTCGAGATAATACGTAATGTCGTTGTTGATCGGCTATCACAACGTACTGCTGAGATTACAGAGGAGCGAACTGAGGATGTGCTATCCCGGGTAGAAGCTGTCGATAATATAATAAGCGAGCAGGCTGTCGTGCTACAAGACATCTCTTCTAAGCTCAGGTCGGCAGAGGACGATCTTGATGAGGCCATCAGCGGCTTCGAGTATCTAAATAGCCTCATCGTCGGTGCTGACGATAGGATGGACGATCTCGATGATATAACGAGCGATATGCTCGGGTATGCTGAAGACCTCAGGGACGAGGCCTATGACGCTGTGGATATAGGACAATCATGGATAGATGAGATTAACCATAGTGATTACTCTTCATTAGATAGCATCCGCGAAGAAGTGAAATACCTCTACAATGATAGCTATGAGGCCAGACTCGACGCGCTCAATCTCATCCGTGATGATAGGGATGGAAGCTCGGACATAGAATCCTCCGTGGCCTCAGTGGAGCAGGACATGGTCTCTGCTAGGGATTATGTAGAGGATAGCATAGGCCTGATCGGTGATGTGGGTTCAGCTTTCTCCCAGGCTTCTGAGGATTTCGCTGGCATTGATGGTGCTGAGAACATAACTGCTCCAGTAAGGACAAGCCTTGAGCCTGTAGTGTCTGAGCGCGCACCTTTGAGCTACATGTTCCCCACTCTTCTGGTCATGGTGATAATGCTCGTCAGCGTGATGCTTGCTGGCACTCTTGTTGTCGTGGAGAAGACCTCAAGCTCATTCTTCAGGAACTTCGTCACGCCCACGTCTGACATGGCCTTCATCGCAGGAATATTCATAGCCAACATCGTTGTGACATTCTCACAGTCTTTGCTCATAATACTGGTGGCTAGCCTTGTATTCGGCGGCGTCATGCTCACTAACCTCTTGACGATCGCTGTCGCACTTCTCATAATCTCTGCACTTTTCACCCTTTTGGGTATGCTCTTAGGATACCTCTTCAATACACAAGAGATGGTATCGCTCTCGGGCATAACAGTGAGCAGTCTCTTCATAATGCTGTCAGGCATAATCGTGCCATTGGAGCAGATGCCGCAGCACATGATCGATTACTCGATATACAATCCTCTGCTCATGGGTGAAGGTATACTCAGGCGTTCTATCATCTTCCAGACTGAGCTCATCAATGAGGCCATAATGCGTGATGTCTTCCTCATCCTTGGCTTCTCGCTCATACTACTCGTGCTGGTCATAGTGACACAGAGAATCAAGAAAGAAGTCTTCCTCAACGGATCCAACATCTTCAGGAAACGAAAGGTCACAGAAGATGACCAGAAGGATGATGAAGACTCTGGCAAGAAGGACAGGAAAGGTCTTGATTTCCTAGAGGATTATGTAGGCGTCGAACGTGATCCGGATAAGAAGGGCATAGTCTCTCGCGCTAAGGGTAAGATCTCATCATTGGGTTTCATATCTAAGATATCATCTAAGCTGAAGTTCAAGAGCAAGGAGGAAGAGGTCGTCTATACTGGAGATGAGGAGATGACATACGGCACTGATGCTGGATATGAGCAGATGAGCGCAGACAGGCCTGTAGGCACTGACGAAGATGAGGATGATGCTCAAGATGAGGATGATGAGGACGATTCTCCTAGACCAAAGAAACCAGCTTCTAAGGGCAAGAAAGGCTCTTCTGGCTCTGCAAAGAAGAGTGTAGGTTCTAAGGGTTCAAGCTCTAAGAGTTCAAATGCTAAGGCTAAGAGTGTCAAGACATCAAAGAAGGTTGACGATGAAGTGGATGAGGGGCAAGAAGATCAGGCCTCAATGCTCACAAGGAAGCTTGAGCCATATCAGTATTTCGTCCTCAGCTCTGGTGTAATAGTGAAGAGCTTCTCTGGACTTATTGAAGAATTATCTGAGATGGATGAGGACACCTTCGAGTACCATGTTGGCGATGACAGGAATGATTTCTATCTCTGGATAAAGAATGTCCTGAAGCAAGCGAAGGCTGCAGAAAAGATCAAGAAGGTCCGGGACCCAAGAAAGATGGCCAAGGTCCTACGCAAGTATCTCAGATGAGGCCCTGCACAAATTATTTATATGCTCTCACGGTTCCTTCTGTCTATGAATTTCCGAGGGTTGGTCTCATCCTTTAAAGGAGTGAGTAGGCACAGGTTCTTTGATGTCTATCTTGCCATTCTTGTCTTCATAATTCTCTTTGTGATTTTTTTGCCTTCTCTACTTTCTGCACAGATACATGAATCATATCTTATCGCTAATATAGATAATTCCCAACGAAGCTTAAGCGAAATTACTTCGCCTGAATTCGATACAGGCCATCCTCCCCTGATGTTCATATTGCACCATTTCTATCTCCCCCTTTTTGATTCATTCAATCCAGTGATTATAACATTCCCGAGTTATCTCTTCTTCGTAGGTGCTCTGACTTCTCTTTTCTTCGTTTCAAAGAAGTTTTTCGGCCTATCTGCTGGACTTTTGTCTTTATCACTTTTCGTTGCTCATAATAATAAGGGATATTTCCTAGCGGGAGTTGGGAACGAATACATGTTTGTTTTCTTTGCTATACTTTCATTATATTTTTTTTACATGTCATTTGTCTTGGGGCACGAGAGGTTTAAATGGCCTTTGGTAGTAAGCAATATCCTCATGGTCTGGTCCTACCATGCTTCTGCATTCATACTTGTCGGGCAATTATCTTTCCTTCTCTTGCATAACCGGAAAGATATAATCGACTCGAAGAATCTGAAATATTTCTTGACCTTCTTCTTATTTTACATCCCCATAATGATTAGTCTGTTCTATTCTGTATATGTATCCGAGATTGCACCCAGGCAGGAGTCATACTTGGTTTCAGATTTCTTTTCGCATATCATTGATATTCTTATATTGCGGAATGTGCTATCGTCCTCTATAGGTCCATTATCGTATCTTCCTTCTTTGGTGATTTTATCTGGCATGGCTTTTTCTCTAATCTTGTCTTTCAAAAACAAAAAGGCAAGATTGTTATTATTCTATTTCCTACCTTTTATTGTCTTGGTTCCTCTCTATCTGTCTACAGGTGATCATCATTACAAAACGCGTTTCTCAGTACTTTTCCTTTGGATTGCGTTCATTATGGCTGGAAGCTTTTTTGTATTATATAAGAAAGTAATGCATATTCTATCAACTAAATTTACCTCTACCTCATCCACTTTGCTCATATCAGTTATTTCATCATTGCTCATCTTATCTTTTGCTCCTAGATATCCTTTGGTCTATGAGGATCCTGAGATATATAGTGGGTTGTTTGAAGAATTTTCATCAATAGAGACTCACATAATGATATCAATAGGATATCCTGTTGAAGGATTTCTTGTGCACTTTGCTGATAATCTTGATGATTTCTTACATCTTGAATCCAAAATAGGTTCAATTAGAATAGAGCTTAAACATCCTTTTGACAGTTGTAGACCATTGGATTTCAATTATTTGATATCTGATGAGCTTGCTATCGCTTCCTTGTGTGATTCGTCCTATGACGAATTTGGAGAGATTAATCAAACCTGCTTCTTGGAGATGCTGAAAAAATCCTTTGAAGAGTTTGGCATTAGGAATACAGAATTCCTTTTTCTGATTCATGAGTATGGGTCGGATTCACTTTTTTTGGATTCTGCTTCTTGTGTATACCATAATTCATATGACCAAGACATATTTTATCTTTGTAATCTGCCATGATTTCGTCTTATGAGGTCTGTTAGCTCATCATTAAATGGATGTAAGTGTTTGAGCTTTTATCACTTTTTTTCCGAAAGTTATTTTAAAAGTATATCTTGCACCACTGCATGCTCAGTATTCCCAAATATAAACATCTATCTCTCTTGAAGAAGTCATTCATTTTCTTCTTGCTTGCGTTCTTCTTCTTCATTATTTTCTTTCCAGCTCTAGAGATGGCTGAATTTCAGGATGCTAATGTGGAACGAATACTGATGGCTAAGATGGATATCTCGGAGATTCTCTCTTTTGACTTTGATACAGGACATCCGCCGGCGATGTACCTTTTTTATCATGTATACTTATCTTTCTTTGATGATCTTAATAGTATTGTAGTTATGTTGCCGTCTCTCATTTTCTTTTGTCTGGCACTTTCCTCTTTCTTGATGTTGGCTTGGAAATTTTTTGGATTGTTACCTGCCCTTTTCTCCCTATCATTATTTCTGATGGCTACCAGGAATGAAGCATTACCTTATCTGACAAGAGGAATAGACAATATGTTCATATTTGTATTCCTTGCAATCATATCTTTCTGGTTCTTCTGGCGTTCATTTGTTGAAGAGGATCGTAGGGGGATTCCGTGGCTTGTTTTGGTTAATATTCTGATGGTTTGGACATACTACGCATCACTATTCATCATCTTTGGTCAATTCTTGTTCTTATTGATTCATAGACGTAATCTACTTCTCGACAAGAGGGTATTCAGGTTTATCATCATATTCATCATATTTACTCTACCCATACTACCTTTCTTATACCAAGGTCTGGAAGACGATAGTGTTGCCTCACCTATGGATGAGAGTTCTGTCTTGAATTTCTTCTCGGGTCTTTCTGATCATCTAAGGGTTACAGAATTCCGGACAGACTTGATTCTGCAGTTCAGAGGCATTTTAAGCTCCATCTGGAATCTCTCTATCATTTTCGCTCTCATAACTATTATGCTCACATCACTCAAATCAGACAAAAGCAAGATGATTCTGTATCATCTGATACCATTCGTCACCATCATACCTTTATATCTCTTGCTTAGGGGTAGCTCATACGCCCAGAGATACTCTTTGGCGTTCTCTTGGTTGATTTTCCTTGCCGCTGCTTTGTTTCCTCTTGCTCTTGCTATCTTTTTCAAAAAGCAGATCTCTGGCAGAATCCCTAATCTGCTTTTAGCTTTTTTTGTAGTTATCTTGACAGTGTTATCATTCTCAAACTTCATAGAATTCTGGGATCAGCGCACATTTTCTCCACTTCACTCAGACATGATTGAAGAGAATGTTGACATTATCCTATTGTCGGACCCGTTTGATTACAGATTTGATGGCCCAATCATATCTTATATGTTCTATGCGGCGGACAATTTTTCTCATTTCTCAGACCTTTTCACAGGATGGCGGGAATATTCTACAACATTCTCTTTCATGTTGCCTGGTACTGGTGCCTGGAATGAGATGACATTAAAATATAGGTCTGACGACCTATCGTTATTTTTCGATTATTTCAGATCTTCTA
>CAZTTX010000010.1:4270-19677 GCA_964616085.1 uncultured Methanosarcinales archaeon | reverse complement strand
CAAGATGCCAGTTTGGACAGTTCACTAGGTCATTGTTCCAGACGTCCTTGCCATGGACCTTGCTAGGCAGGCTGTTGAATACGCCAGCGATATATGTGCCAGGATAGTGTTCCGCAGAATTATCTTTCTGTGTAACATGACAGCCTCTCGATGTCATGTAGCCATTGCCTACAGCTGAGATGACTTCCCTTACAGGCTCGCCTTCTGCGCTATAATTATAGTATTCTATGAGCCATCCTTTGCGGTTTATGTCTTTTTCGAACCACTGTCTGATCCGAGCTATGGTCAGCTTGCTCAGATCGTTCACCACAATGTCTGCAGCCTTGAGCTTAGCATCGCCACGCTTCACACCGACAACAAGACCGAAGCATCCATTCTTGCCAGCTTGCACTCCAGATACTGCGTCCTCGAAGACTATGGATTGTGCGGGGCGCACGCCCATTTTCTCGGCGGCCCTCACGAAGATGTCAGGATTGGGCTTCCCTTTGAGGTCCTCTTCCGCTGATACTATCCCGTCCACCACAGTATCAAATAGTGATGTGATCCCTGCCAGCTTCAGGATGAGCTTTGTGTTCTTGCTGGATGATGCGATCCCTACTTTCACTCCCTGTCTTTTGAGATCCTTGACAAGCTTTATACTGCTCTCGAAAACGTTCGGTTTCTCTTTGCGTATAATCTTCTGGTACTTGTCATTCTTCTTATTACCTAGACCGCAGACTGTCTCCTTCTTGGCATCGTCATAGCTTTTCCCGAACGGGATGTTTATCTTCCTTGAGTCTAAGAAACTTTTCACACCATCATACCTTGGTTTTCCATCGACATAATCCAAGTAGTCCTTCTTCGTGAACTCTTTTTGTCCTTTCTTCTTCAAGAACTCATCAAACATCTCTTTCCATGCCAGGAAATGGACTTCTGCGGTCTCGGTTATCACGCCATCGAGATCGAATACTGCACCTTCGCAACCATGTATAGCCATTTGCATCAGCCTCACGTATTGTGTTATCTTTACTTTAATGGTCTCTTATATTTCATCAGTCTTCAATTAATCTATATAGAGCTGTTACTAAGATATCTGGGTTCTTGACAAAGCAGACATTATCTAGTTCCTTGCTCACTTTCCTCTTTAGCTTTTCATCCCCTGTCACGAAGATAACCTTCGTTTTCTTGCTGAAAGCTGCAGTCTTTGTTGCCATGGGTATGTCTGAGCTGGTATCACCGCACACGAGATTATTCCCATCTTCTAGATTTAGCCTCATGTTCCTTGATAGGAAATCCACTCCATCTCCTTTAGTGAATGCTCCGTTTTCGTGGTTGAGTATTATCTCTATGTCAAGGCCTGTGTCTTCTATGCTCAGCATTCCTTCAGGATCATTCTCTGAAACTATCTCCTTGACTAAGGTAAGGAAATTCTCAGACTCTTTCCTAGGGACTGAATCATTCACATCCTGTCTTGCAATCGTGATCTGGCCAAACTTCTTCTGGAATCCTGAACCTATGAAGAAGAACTTGTTGTTGTCTGGTTTTGCTAGGGTACGTTTCAGGGCTCTTGTCACTGAATCCAGTACTTTCTTCCCTTTCTTGTCTAGTGCCATGCCCCTGGTCTTTCCCAATCTAGTGAGGTACTCTCTCCCCTTCGAGCCAGCGTATACGAATGATCTTTTAGGCATAGTACTCATCTTGACAATGCCTTCGAGTGGAGCAGATGTCATAATCACAGACTTCCTTGCCATGTCTCTCGCGAAACTGGACAGGAAGAAAGCGTTGTACACTGATTGGACTGAAGACATGTATCTCGCGCAGTAGTTGTTGACCGTGCCATCCCTGTCCGTGATGAAAGAGTTGATCTTCTTGCTACCGAGGAATTTCTTCACTCGCAATATGTCTTTCTCTATGTTTGTGTTTTTCTTCTTGAGGTGGTCTATTAGTGCCTTCTCTCCTGACCTCAGGAAAAGTATATCTCGTTTCAGCTCTTCAATCTCATAACCTAGATCCACATCTATCTTTTTGCCTTCCCTGCTCAGAAGAACATGGCTCTTTCCTCTCCATGGTATGCCCTCAAGCTTTGTAAGTGAATCCTCGAGTCGTCTTATCTTCCTCTCTGGAATCTCTTTGCTATCATGCAATGCAGTAACAATGCGTCTTCTCAACGTTGCACTCTTCTGTATCTCCTTATAAAACTCGTCTAGATATCTTATGCCAGCCATCATAGCTTCTTCGGTCTTCCTGTTTTATATATCTTACTCTTAGATAACGTCCTCTAAGTTCATGTTTGTACGGAGAAAGAATTAAATACTATCTTCTCCAAGGAAGGCGTATGTCGCGCTTCAATGATTTCGTGGCTATGGTATCTGCTCCTGATGATTTCTTCAAGAAGCTCGCGCAAAGGGAGCATGACTACATTAAGCCATACCTTTTCTTCCTTTCCCTTATGGGTGTTGCTTTGTTTTTGGATTTTCTCCTAGAAATGGTGGGGATGGTATACGGTGTTGGAACTTTCGCAGATGTCTCTGTAGTCTTCGTGCCCATATACTATTTCATAATGCTCGTCTCTCTCTTCATCTCGCCTTTCTTGAGCACAGTCTTCACATATCTTGGTCTCTTGCTCTTTGCAAAGAAGAATGATTTTCTGAAGACCTTCAATGCCGTTGTTTACAGCGACACCATAAACGCTCCTTACGTGGTCCTCATCACATTGCTCGCTGTAGCGATACCTGTGATATTCGGCACTTCGGGGACAGCATTGGTGATAAGTGGACTCCTCACCATGCTCATCGGCATAGTAGTCATAATCCACGTGTTCGCTCTTGAGACAATTGCTGTAAGGAACATGTTCGGGCTGACTACTGGCAGGGCATTTATGTCTGTAGTGTTTGTCCCTGCGGTACTCTTCATCTTAACGCTTTTTGCGGTGATTTCCTTACTGATGATGATTGGGCTCTCCGTAACGTTATAATTTAGAAATCTTCTATAGGAATGGGATGTTTTCTAGTAGTGGTCTTGCGTATTCAAAAAGGACAAGAAGAGATGCAAACTTGAGGAACCTTCCTATGAAAGTTATCATTGTGAACTTGATCAATGAATATTTCGTGAATCCGTATATAATTGATGCTGGTTGTGAGGGCAAAGGTAGGAAATTGAAGATGAACAACAAGATACCTCCGCTCCTATAGAACCATTCCATCAGACTCGTTGTCTTGTCCTTTGAATTCCTGAGGATCCACCTACCGAAGATGAAGCCCATGATATAATTGAACACATGTCCTAGTGTCCCGGCAATCGTCGATACAAGAACAAGCAGATATGGATCATGGGGGAGGAGAAGTAATCCTATGAAGACTGCTTCGATTGGGGCAGGTATGAAGAAAAGTGAAAGCAGGAACATCATATATCCTATACCTAGAAGGCTCTGTGTGCCGATGGCCTCTTTTATATGACTGTATACTTCAAAAGCGGTCGCATATCTTGATAGGAAATCCTCGAACATGTGAAGAATCTGCTGCAGGAAAGGATGCAAAGCTTCTCGAAACACGACAAGCGCGACACCTATGGCTAGCACAATTATCCAGAACTTCAAGTTAGTCTTTTTCTTTCGAGGACGAGCTTCATGATGCCCACGGTGTCTCTTCTCTTCTCTTTTCTCTCTTGCTTTCTCTCTTCTCCTATGCCTTTTCACATGCCTTAGATTGTGCTCTACCTTATGAGACATGCTGACACATTAGCGCACACGGCTATAAAAATCTATCCAATCTTGTGTGATTCCACCTTTATCTAGCTATTATAGGAAATGTTTATTAATGCTACTTCGTGCTCCAATCACGATACCTTCATGGTAAAAGGAGCTTCTTTTATGTATTCCAGGAAGATGGGTAACCGTCTGAGGCATATGGCCGAGGAACTTTTCCTGCGCCATGCTAGATTACTCAATAGGGCTCAATACGGAAGGCCAGATATGTTCAGGATTGTCGATATAGAGATAACGACACTCTGCAACAGAAAATGTGGCTATTGTCCGCTCTCTTACTCTAGTGAATCCAAGAAAAAAAATTATATGGATATTCGAGTGTTTGACAGGGCAATATCTGGACTCGAGAGAATAGGTTTTAAGGGAGAATTGAATTTTGGAGGCTATGGAGAGCCATTGCTGGACACCCGTATCCCTGAATTCTTACGTATGGCAAGACGTAGGCTCCCTAATGTGCTTTTGACAGTGCATACAAATGGGGATTTTTTTACGGATGAACATCTCAAGCTATTCTCAGAATATGATATAAGAGCATATGTAACATTGCATGATGACTCTCAAAAATCAAAGGATTTCATAAGACGATATTCCAAATCAGAACATGTCTTCGTGCGTCAGAACATAGAGAATGACACGCTTTCTACACGCGGAGGCCTTGTAGAAGTCAAAAACCGCGAGATAAAAAAGATATGCATCCATGCTCCTCTAATCCTGAAGATAAATTCTTCTGGAGATGTGGTTATTTGCGCTGATGATTTCAATGCTGAGAACACTTTCGGGAATGTTATGGAACGTACTCTTCTCGATATATGGGATGATGGACATTTTTCAGAGATACGTAGGAAACTGGCTGCAGGAAATCCAGAATTATCAATATGCAGACATTGTTTTTCTAGGTAGTTTGTCTTTGACTTATATCTGGGTTTCATTTACAGAAGGATTTTAAAATATCTGCAAGATTCCTGAATGAAGGAGTGATTAGATTGAAAGTATTGGGTATAAGCGATTCAAAGACAGAATCTGGAATCTGCTTCTATAAGGATGGGAAACTGGAATTTGCTTTGAACGAGGAGAGAGTGACCCGTAAGAAGATTGATGGCAGTTTTCCTTATAAGTCACTTGAAGAATTCTACAAATTATATGGTGGGGAGCTAGATAACATAGATTACATTGCAGTGGGTGGCATATACACTCCTACGCCAGTATCTAGATTCCTCAGTTTTTTGGTTGAGATGGATAAAAAATCTACAGCATCCGGTGAATCTGGCTCTGCTGCACTCTTCAGGTACATAGAGTACCTTGCCACATATAAGTTCAAAATCTTAGCGTCTGTGAAGCACAACAAAAAAAAGAACAGAGTAATGATATCTCTGCTCAAAAGGACTTTGAGGAAGAAGCTCCATTCGAGTCTTAAGACAAAACCCATATATCTTGTTGACCATCATCAGTGCCATGCTGCAGCTGCATTTTTCAGCTCTGGGTTCAAGGAAAGCCTTGTTGCATCCTTTGATGGGTTTGGTGACGGGGCTTCAGCGAAGATATACTTGGCAAAGGATGATGATATCCGACAGATAGTGAGCATTCCTGCACTCGACTCCTTTGGTCTTTATTATTCACTGATAACAGAAGCTTTGGGTTTCACGCCTGAGAAGCATGAAGGCAAGGTCACAGGCTTAGCGGCATTCGGCGACCATAGGAAGGTCAGGGAAAAATTCCCTTTCAGTCTTTCATCTAGGAAAAGACCCAGGTATGAGGGAAGAGGAGGTCTTCTGGGCCTTAAGGATGTGAAAAGACAGTTCTCGCGCTATGATAGAAGAGATGTCGCAGCATGGCTCCAGCATAACACTGAACAGATGGTCTGTGACATAGTTTCGCACTATATGGGCAGATATGAGCAGAAGAATCTCTGTCTTGTCGGAGGTCTCACTGCTAATGTCAAGCTCAATCAGAGGCTGCACGAGCTCAAGGAAACAAAAAACATCTACATATACCCTGCAATGTCGGACATGGGCATAAGCCATGGTGCTGTTCTTGCTCTCGAGAGATCTCCAGAAGTGATGGAGCATGCATACTATGGGACAAGCTACAGTGAAGCACAGATTGAGTCTGCATTGAGGAGAGAAGGCCTGAGATTCAAGAAGTATAAGGATATCGAGAAGAAGATAGCTAAGCTACTTTCTGAAGGTAAGATTGTAGCTAGGTTCAATGGTCGTATGGAATACGGTCCGAGAGCTTTAGGGAATAGGAGCATACTTGTCCAGGCCACAGACAAATCCATCAATGACTCATTGAACAGGAAGCTCAAACGCACAGAATTCATGCCATTTGCGCCTACGATACTTGATGGTCATGAGCGGAAGTGCTTGAAAGGTATAGGTGGAGCAGAGCTCACGTCAAGATTCATGAACATATCTTTCCCGGTGAAGCCATTCATGCGAAAGAACTGTCCTGCTGCAGTCCATGTGGATAATACTGCACGTCCTCAAGTTATCAGGAAAGAGGACAACAGGAGTTACCACAGGATATTAGATGAGTATAGGAAGATTACGAGCCTTCCTGTTATACTGAATACCAGCTTCAATGTGCATGAAGAGCCCATTGTGATGACTCCAGAGGATGCCATAAAAGGGTTCATAACAGCTTCTCTAGATTATCTTGCCATAGGAGATTTCTTGGTGGAGGGAAATCATGATACCTAGACGGGACATAACCTTGTACAAAGGACTACCATTCTATCTGATGAGATGGTTCATGAACGTATTCTATAGAAGAGATTATAGGCAACTATTCAGAAAGTCCTTGGAGAAGTTCTTTGGCAGTGGGAAGGTATTCTTGCTTTCCAGAGGAAGGTTTTCTTTCAATCTCATACTAGAATCTGTTGATCACAAGACAGATGATGAGATCATAATACCTAATTATTACCTGAAAGAACTGATTCCTCCACTGGAGCAACAGGGCCTAAAGCCTGTTTTGTGTGACATCTCCATGCCTGACTTATCTCTTGACAGCAAGGAGTTATCCTCGAAACTTAATACGAAGACAAGATTTGTCATACTACCGCATATGTTCGGAAATTGCGGTGATGTCGATGCTCTGATTCGTATCATAAGGGCTAAAGCTCCTAATGCTATAATCATTGAGGACTGTGCGCACTCGTTCGGTGCAGAGTACAAGGGAAAGAAACTTGGGGTTTTCGGTGATGTCTCATTGCATAGTTTTGATTATATCAAACCCCTCAATCTCCTTGGAGGTGGTGCACTTCTTGTCAACAATGAAGATATCTTAGATAATATATCCGAGAACTATGCAGAGATACCTGATGCTGCCATGACAGCAGGCATAAGGCCGATAGTATATTATCTTGTGCAGCAGTTGGTATTGAGAACACCGCTATTCTCAATCGTGAAACGGCTCATGAGATCTGATACAATTCGGAGGTGGATATCCAAGGTACATAATTCTGCCCCTGAGACTCCGAGCAGGCTCTCAGCAATCCAATCTCTCATAGGTCATATGCAATTGAAGCATTTTGGAGAGAAAAATAGAGCGCTCAAGAGAGCCCTGTATGCTTATGAGAAGAAAATGGACACTTATTTTCTTGAGCGAATCCCTAAGGGAAAGAACACCAAAATCTCATTCTATTCATTGTTCATCATCATGGATGAGGACTCATCTGGCATAGAAGAACATATGTTCAGGAAGGGTATAGATATTGGCATGAAAGGTGAAGTCATGGATATCTGTGAAGAAGATTCTTCTTATGCAAACTCATTATTGGCTTACAAAGGGATGATACAGCTTCCATTGCATCATCGTCTGAGTGAACGAAAGATTAAGAAGATTGCAAAAGCTTTGAACTCTTATCTGGATTGATCATTCTCCGCAGTTGAAGTACTTGTCGTATGTGACATTAGGGAGAAGGTGCATCCTTGACATTACCCATATGGGTATCCTGAACATCCTGATATACCTATAACTCGTCTTATAGTCCCTGAATGTCTTGGGAGGAAGCTTCATGAAGTCTTCAAACTCTTCCTTCTTCAGCCCCAGTCTTTTGATGCATAGGTCAATCACCTTTGGGTCTTCTATATGATACACCTTGTGCGCCCTCTTAAGCGCATCTTCTCTGCTTAACTGACCAGTCCTGACAAGTGCTGCGTCACTGTTCAGGTTATCGTCGAACTTGAACTTGACCCGTGTCACATATTTTATCAGGCTGTGGTAGAGGTCATCGAAGTAGTGTGCACCCGGATATACCCAATCAAGCTCTTTCTTGATTATCTTCTCTGCCTCAGTCCGCTTATAATCTACGTAATACATGGGGAAGAACATCTTTATCCTCTTGATGACCGTATAATAGAATAGCTCTTTCAGCCCGAGATTGAATCCTGGATCATTAGGGTCCCATTCCCTGAGCTTTACTTTGCCGAACTCTTTCTGGACATTCCTCAGGTATTCTCCGTCCATGAATGACCATGAGAGGGGTTTTACGCCTTCCGTCCTGAAAGACTGAGCAATCATCACCGTCTTGAGGCCTTCCTTATGTGCAACCCCATAAAGTGATGCTCCTATACCTACATCTGTGCCCATGTTAAGATCTGGTGTTGAGGCTTTCAGGAAGGATATCTTCAGATCCTTCGCTTCTCTCCAGTCTGAAGTTATGGTCCTAAGCTCCACATTGAGTTTCTTGCACGCATTCACCATGTTCTCTCCTGCCACAGGGTTGTCGAATCCATCATTGAAATGGACTGCAAGCGGCTTAAGACCCCATTCTTTGACGGCCTTGTATAAGAGATACATGCTGTCCCTGCCTCCACTGACTCCAAGTACACAATCGTACTTCTTACCTTTGCTTTCTCTCTTAATTTTGGTGAACATCTTCCTAAGCTGTTCTTTTCCTTCCTTGCCTGCGGGAAATCTCTTCTCGAGTTTGTCATGTAGATGGCAGAAATTGCATACTCCATTCTCATCAAACCTTATTCCAGGTATGGTAGTATCCTGAGGGCATCTTGTGCACACCTTGAATTCGAGATCTGTCTCTTTCCCGTTCACGTAGACCTTATCCACTTCATCGTCTCCTCATCTTTTCTTTCTCTTCAACTATTCTTGTAAGAGCTGTACCTATCTTCTCAGTTGTTGGCACTTTGACATCCACAAAGATGACCTCTCCTGCAAATTCGTTGAATTGCCCCTCTTTCAGTACACCATTACCATCCACTGCAAGAGACCTACCTATCATCTTCTTGCCTTCGTATGGTCCCCCTACAATATATCCGACACTAGTGGTGCTGATGACTGCTATATCATAAAGATGGGCTATATGGCTCAAGGGCCATAACCATTTGTCATAGTATGGCTCATCCTCTTCAGTGATATTATGATCGACAGTCCATGAGGATGGAGAAATGATTATCTGGGCTCCCATTGATCCTAGTGTCTTTCCAATATGTACAGATTCTTTATAGTTGTCAGCGCAAATATTCACTCCTATTCTTCCCAATTTTGTATCGACTACTGAAAGGCTGTCTCCTACTTCATAGAAAGGGAGCTCTATTTCAAGAAGATTTATCTTGCGGTATTTCACTAGTATTTTACCTACGTCATCTATGAGAAGCGCAGTATTATGAAGTCGTTTGTCATCGCGTCGCTCTGTGAGTCCGACGCATATGTGAATATTATATTTTTTTGCCAGATTGCAGAATCTATCACTATAAGGCCCGGGGATGGGTAAGGCCTCTTCGTGCGCCGATGGATGTGTCCAAGCAAAATCTATGGTCTCAGGAAGAACTATCAAGTCACATTTTTCTTGACTGGCTTTTCTGATCATCACCTCTGCTCTCTCGAAGTTCCTTTCAGGTTCACCCCCTTCGACAAGAAGCTGTCCCATAGCAATTTTCACATTTTCTTTAGAATTCATCATCCTTCAGGTTGGGCATGTGTCTTATATTTTTAAGTTTATCTTGCTTACTCTACATAACATTTAAAAACTGCTTAGGATACCGCTTTATTAGCATAATGAGTAAAAAAATGCTTTTTATTGAGCTCTTCAGGGAAGGTTTCGATAGCAATGATTTTCCGAAGAGCAAAGAACCTGATATAGAATTGCTGAGATGCTTCACCTTGCTTAAGGAGAGGGGTTTCAGCATAGATTTTGTTGATTTGAAACTTGGAGGAATCAAAGAGAAAGATCTTCTAAAGAGGTTCTCTGGAGTAGAATACCTTTTCATGAACAGTAAGACATACAATCGATATTTTTGTCTCGAACTCATTAAGAAGGCAAAAGAATCATCTCCAGGTATCAAGATATTCTTATACGGGCAACATCCAGATTCTGATCCTGAATTCTTCTTTTCTGCATATGATGATATATATATTATCCGTCAAGAGATATATCCTTTCTTCGAGGGCTTTGGAAAGGAGGCTATAGAAAAGCTTCCAAACCTCATGTATAAGGAATCGGGCAAGACAAGAACAAATAGTATTGTTGAGATAGAGGACATGGATACTCTCTCGCCAGTGGATCTTGATTGGATGGATGACCGATACTATACACTCTACCCTATGAAAACCAGACGACGACACTCTTGGGGATTCTTGACTCTGACAAAGGGTTGCCCTTTCGAATGTGTCTTCTGCTCTAGGACATTGAGGGTCTCGTGCGGGAAAGTGACTCGTCATTTCTCTCCTGAGGAATCTGTGAAACGGATACGGCGTGTTATTGATGATGGCCATAATTTCATACGTTTCCTGGATGATGATTGGCATGATAAGGATTTCATAAAATCGTTATGCAGAGCGCTGATTGCTGAGGATATGGATTTCAGGTGGATGGCCCAAGTCAGAGCGGACAGCCTTGATCTACGTACGTTGCGTCTGATGAAAAGGGCTGGTTGTGAATGTCTCAACATAGGTGTAGAATCTGGCTCTGAACCAGTTCTCGAACGCCTGAAGAAAGGTGAGACCTTGAAGGATATAAGGAAGGCATTTTCTCTCTGCAAGAAACTTGGTATCTACACTGTGGCGTATTTCATGATAGGGAATCCTGATGAGTCTGAGGAAGATCTTGAGAAGAGTTTCGAGCTCATCCAGGAACTGAAGCCTACAATGCTACAGGTGGCTTATTTCACTCCGTATCCTGGTTCTCCTTTCTTTGATAAGCTACCTGAGAGCTCTAAGCTCGAGACCAATTTCTTCCATTATGAGAACATAGTGTACAATTTCAGCAAGATAGACTCGGAGATACTCAGAAAAACAATGAAGCGATGGAACCTCAGGTTCTATATGCATCCTAAAAATTTCATGCGTCTATCTATCTTCAGGATGGCCTGTCTTTTCAGTAATCCAAGAAGGGAGCTTTCTATATGGTGGAGCATCTTCCGTTCATTCTTTTCATCCAGGAGTTCATCTTCTCAATGATCTCTTAAGGAGTTGAATCTTACTGCTGGCGTTGTTGACATAACAGTCATAATAGCAGTTACACTTATTTGGGACAACATTCGCCACTTTCTCTTTCATTGAGCTATAATCTGTGAATTCTAGGGCATTCACGTCTGAAGCCTTGATGTCATGGCATGGTTTGATTCTTCCATCACAGTCTATCGTGAAGAATGGATCCGTTGCCGGACATTCTATCTGGAAATCTTTTTTGGCATAATTTATCATGTTTTCTATGAAATAATCATCTTCAGATATCTTGTATCCTCTTCTCTTCATATTTAATATCCTTCTCTGCAGCTCTTTGAGCTTATTTATTTCCTCTTCAGTCCTGAATTCAAGGAAAGGAGCATAGCCCCTGAAATCGAAATCTCCTTTATCAGAATGTATCAGTGACAAGAGAGATGATATCCCATATCTTGATGCTTCCCTTATCATCATTGGTACTTCTTTCGTGTTCTTTGATGTGACCGTTATTATGACAGATGGCTTAATCCTTTGTTTCTTGCAGTTTTCAGCGATCATCTTGAACTTATCTGTCGTATGTTTACTCAGGTTGTCGCTTTTCTTATAGGTATCGCAGGAGAATGTCAGGAAGTCAAGGTTCCTGAGCTTTGAGAAGCTCTCATCATCCAGCAGACTCGTATTGGTAATCAGGCTTGTCACTGAATTACGTGAGGCATGATCGATTAGCTCGTAGACACCCTCATAAAGCAAAGGTTCACCTCCCGTAAATATGAAATGCATGTGTTTGTTACTTACAAATTTGTCGATAATTCCTTTCCATTGTTCTACAGATAGTTCATCATCTTTTCTTGAATTGTCCTTTATCTTACAGTATGAGCAGTCTATATTACATCTTCTTGTGAGTATAAGACCTACACCTTGTGGCTTATGCCCTGTGACATACTTCAGACCAAGCCTCCCATATCTTGCAATGCTCATATTTTACTTGCCTCCTCCTTTATCCTGAAGATTGATTCCTTGAGTTCTTCATTCTTGAGGTCATAATCCATTATAGTCCCAATACTCAAGTCGCCTATCTCGGCCATCTTGTCTATGATGTCGAACCTGTTCTCTGTCATAAGAGACCTCCCAACAAGGTGAAGCTTCTCGTTGTTCATCAGTAGCTCTCTCGATTTCCGACAGCCTAATGCGCAGTTCTCTACAAGATCGTCTTTTGAATGATAGCAGAAAGTCGCACAGTTTATCATCATATTACCGTAAAGCACGACATCTTTCGGGAAATCCACTTTCTCTGCAATGAATGTTCGTTTGTACATGAGAGGTCTGACATGCTTGACATTATTGAAATCACGCTTCAGTATGTGAGAGAACGACTTGTTGGTCATGTTAGTAGTATAGACAAGCTCTTTTCCTGTGGAATTGAGGTAATCTATCATACCAAGATCGCCTGTTATGAATCCGTCAAAATATCTGGCAATCTTATCCGCAAATCTTTTCATCATTTGCATCTCATCCTCTTTCACTACAAGCGGCAGTTGGAGGAATACTTTCTTCTGAATGGATTTTACCAGTTCTAGGATTGAACTGTCTGTGAAGAATATGTCTCTTTTACTGCAGGAGAAGTCACCCAGGGTTATGATATCAATATATTCTGATGCTGCTGCTGAAGCAATCTTCTCCTTGTTGAAGTCTAAAATCTGGATGTTTATCTTCATCTTAAATCACTGAATCTATGCTCTCTTGATTTCTTTGGCTCGAGAAACTGTATCTTGATAGCGTTTTTGAGCTCCTTCCTTATCTTTGTACTGTTTCTGGTCTCAAGGAAGTTTGATGATATATCCTTGAAATACAGCCATGCATTCCTGATTGAAGGGTCTTCGATAATCTCTCTCCTGTATCTGAATGGCTCATAGAAGCTTTCCGTCACCTCGAACCCGTACGCATGCTTTTCTAGTCTCTTTATCCAATCTTGCTTAACCCTATAGGACTTAGGATTCTTCTTGTATTGGTTGATGGCTTCCTTGAATATCATCGTGACATCACGGACATAAGCCGATGATCTCTGTCTGCCTTCCACTTTCACGTAATCTATCCCTGACTCTACCATCTTAGGTATATGTTTGAGGGCGGATTGGAACTTCATGAAGAAGAATCTTCCTTTCGCACCAGTGTCCAGGAATCTTATCTTCTGTGTGCATTGGACATTACATGGCTCGTCCGCAAAATAGTCACCCATGTAGCATATAGAATCTTGGGAATAACATTGGAAACCGAAAGCGAACATCTCCACTTCCAGCCCCGTCTTCTCTCGTATTGACCTTGCTTCATCTATTGAGATGTTCCTGTCGAGCACAAGCTTATGGACACCATATCTTTTTAGGATCTTTCCGAAATCACTGTTCGAGCATTGTCCTTGGACACTGAATACTATCTTGAGTCCTGGATGATTCTCTCTGATTGTATTTATGAGTCCGATGTCACTTATGATGACCGCATCTATGCCTATGCTTTCCAGTAAACTGAATTGTTCCTCTATGCTCCTGAAGCTATCCTCGTCATACGATGAGTTGAAAGTCACATTGATTTCTACATCTTTCTCTTTGGCGAGTTCGGATATCTCTCTGAGTTCTTCTTGTGAGAAATTAGAGCACCTGCTGCGTTGATGCTTTATATTGCTCAGCCCCAAGTATATGGCATCAGCACCACCACCAATCGCTGCAAGGGCAGCATTGAAAGAGCCAGCAGGAGACAGTACTTTCATGTTAGGGCTCATCTGTTCAGGAATTTAAAGTTTATGTTGCATCCAGGTAAAGAAAGATTTAAAGGCATTCCCTATATCGCCCAGATATGGTTAGGAAGTCAGCTATGCATCTTTCTGCAAGTTCAAAGTTATCATATGTTCTCATCCTTCTCATGCTAATATCTGTTTCTTATGTTGTGCCTTTTCATCTTGTTCCGAGGCTCCATATTGATTATGAAGAGATTGATTCCATATCTGCTGCGCTTTCTGGAAGAGATGAACCATTCTATCCTGTGCTTGGATATAGAGTGTTGGGTCAAGTGATGAATGTATCGCATAATGCGGATAATATTATCCTATTCAATCTTCTCCTGCTCTCGCCACTTCTTTTCATGTTGATGCTATTCATAGGGAAGCATATATTCAGAAGTATATTTTTGACAGTTTCTGCTGTAATTCTTATGCTTTTCAACCTTGCATTTGTTGGCTACTTCATGCATACTTTGAGCCTAGCTTTTCCCTTATTCACAATATTCAATACATTAGCATTGGTTTTAGTAATAAAATTTGGAGAAAGCAGGACTGAAAGGGATGCTCTAGTGTTTGGCGGTGCATTCTTGCTTGTGCAGCTCTTGGCATCATACACGGCAGTCTTCGCATTTGTATCATTGTTCTCGATGGCTGTGGTCATCTTGCTATTTATGAAAAGATTAAGACGTCCCTTCTGGCAGTATATCCTGCTGTTCTTCCTTGCGGCTCTCCCTATCATGGACCTTTACCCAAAATTCCTCTCTTATGGAGCTACAAGGGGTGCAGAGATGATTGTAGAAGAGACTATTGGGTCTTTCCTAATATCTTTAGCTCCATTATCACTAGGGGTGGCACTTCTTGTGTTTGCTATTTTAAGATCAAGAATGAGTCCGAGGAAACAGAGCATAAAAGCGAGACCTGCCTTATTCACATCATATACAGCTTTGCTTATCTTCACTTTCATCTTCTTATCTCTCTTTGTGCGTTATAATGCTTCTCGCATTCTTTCCTTTTCATTGCCATTGCTATATTTGTGTCTGGTAGTGAGCCCATATAGCCTATCACCAACGCATGACAAGAAATTGGTTCTCACAGCCACACTATTGCTTGTGATATTGCCTGCTATACTGGCAAGCTTTGTGCTCATTCATAGTGAATCGCTCAGGAGAGATGATCTTGTTTCATCGAGGGAAAATATGCTGGGCAAGATAGGGGAGTACCAGATTGACCTGATTATGTTCTCTCCCCATGTTGTATTCTATCGTTACAGGGAAAAGATGGGTTTCAGTCTTGATGAAATATTTGATAGCAATGATCCGTTGATCCCTTCAAATCCTGCCGACGTTAGTACTGATTATGGTATAGGTCTTCTTGAGCACAAGGAGGTCCAGCTTGGCTTCACTCCAAAACTCTTGTCGGACAATGGACATGCGGAAATGCCATATGATGGCACCTTCCTGCTCTTTCAAGACAATACATTTCCTCCTTATTTCG
>CAZTTX010000010.1:0-4170 GCA_964616085.1 uncultured Methanosarcinales archaeon | reverse complement strand
CCATATGATGGCACCTTCCTGCTCTTTCAAGACAATACATTTCCTCCTTATTTCGGCGATTTATATAAAACAAGATGTGAGCTCTTGAGCGCTAATCATGAAGAGATCCTTTTCATCTGCAATAATGATTAGAATCCCAAGATATCTGAAGGAAGATTTAAAAATCCTGAAAACAATTCCAAGATATGCCTCAAGACAAAGAGCCGAGTGAGATTATTGAGGATTACCATAAGTCCAAGACAGTTCCTGCCAGGAAGTGCGGTAAGTGTGGAAAGGAAGGGATGCGTAAGCTGGGTCTGAGGATGTCTGCCTCTGTGAATTATATGGTGTGGGAGTGCTCAGGTTGTGGGAATGAGGATCTTGAGCTTGTCGGTCTCGATGAGGAGACAAAACGTATACTTTGATATCCAATCTCTCATCAATCCTTGTAATTTCGTATTTTCTATAATAACTTTTTAGAGCCACTAGACAAGACTATTTTCTAATCATTCTCGCATAGAAGATGGTTTTGTGGATTTCTTGTGTTCCACAGGACACTGGACAGTCTCGGATTCTACTTATAAACCGAATTCATCTACATTCTTTTGGTGATGAAATATGGCAGGCATAATAGCTAAAGACACACCTTTGATTGAATTGACTCTCCGTAAGTATGAGAAGCCTTATTTTGATGACAAGAGGGATCTAGTTAGGAAATATTGCCTTAGTATAGGCTTGCTTCAGCCGGGTGATTCCCGAGATGTGGTGGTCGATGTCCTTTTTTCCCTCCTTTTGGCCAAAAAGGAGAAACGAGTGCTCTCTTCTGAAGACATAAAGGATTTTGTGATTACGATAAGAAGAGAAAGAGGCATGCCTTTGGCAGGGGTTGCTTCATCCAACATAAGGCGTCAGATCAAGAGATTAAGGGATCTAACCTTGGTGGAGAAAGTCAGGAACTCATACAGGATCTCTGAGTTCGCGCGTATCGAAGAGATTTTCGACGAGAAACTTCAGCGTTATATTATCCCTTCGATACTGGAAAGGCTCAAGGAATATAATAGAAAGATTGACGAAGAGTTCACTTGAGACATCCAAGGGTGAGTGTCTGAGGCTTATCTTGTTCATGTAATATGGAAGATTATAAAAACTTGGATGAGCAACTCTATATATGGGAATGAAAGCATCGCTTATTGCAGCTTGTGTCAATGTGGTATTACCTGCACTGATTGTGTCGTTCCTGAGCGCTGAGGAGCTCCTAGGCCCTTCTGGTGCTTTTCTGATGGCATTGGTCCTTCCTTTGGCATATGGTGTGATCTATCTTATGCTCCATGGGAGGATGAATATCTTCTCTGTCATTGGTCTCGTGAGCATAATCCTGACTGGTAGTTTTGGTGTCATGGAGCTCTCTCCCTCGTGGCTCATAGCGAAAGAGACTGGAATACCTCTTCTTATCGGGATGGTCATCCTCTATACTGGGAAGAGAAAACGGCCTTTCTTGGGCATGCTACTTTCTGAGATAATGGATATGCACAAAGTAGGAGAAGATTATTCTTCTCGTAAGTCAAAGAAGACGCTGGCAGAGCATGTGAGGCGCGCCAATGCAATGTTCGCGTCTGTTTTTTTTATAGGAGCATTGCTCAATTTTTTTGTGGCGTTTTCAGTACTCTCTGCAGAACCAGGGACATCCGAGTATGCTTCAGAAGTCGGAAGGCTTACAGCGCTTTCATACCCGCTGATTGTGCTTCCTGTGATTGTGATGCTCTTTGTGGTCTTTGCAGTCCTAGCGGGAGATATAGAGAAGAGCACTGGAAAGGACATAAGCGCATACATGAAATGATGGATTCATGTGTCATAGTCAAAGCATCCTGCCTCTGACTCGAGTCTCTCATTGGCTTCCTTGACATATTTGGAGATATCTTCACTTGCATTGAATCTTGCGTAGAATTCCATCCTTGCCAAAAGCTCTAAACCATTTAGGTACTCTGTATTATCTTGTGATTCCTGGATGTTGTGGCAATCATAGAACTTGCTTGACTTTAGATATTCTAAGAGCCAGGTTGTGTCTTTCTTGTTCGGATGCTCTTCTCCTTGCAAATATGCTAAGATGATATCTTGTGCATACCTCACCAACTGATTTGTGGGATAGTCCTTGAACTCGTCAACACGATCTGTGATGTATGGTTCTTCTTTTAGTTTGTATTTTAAGTTGGGCATGTATGGATTGACTTTGATACTATTTTAAACAATTATGTTTAATGTATTCATTTCTCGAATATATAATTTTTTAAATAACCTCAATCTACATGATGAAATCAGAGGTTATGACCTTTGGGCCGTTAGCATAGCCTGGATAGTGCGGCCGGCTTCGGACCGGTTGACGGGGGTTCAAATCCTCCACGGCTCATTCCATTCACCATTCCGGATTTGAAATCCAGGAAATCTCTGATTTCCGGACCAACGCTTTGCTTATGGTGTCTAGAAATCTGGAATTTCTGCACCAACGCTTTGCTTATGGTGTCTAGAAATCTGGAATTTCTGCACCAACGCTTTGCTTATGGTGTCTAGAAATCTGGAATTTCTGCACCAACGCTCCGCTTATGGATCCTCCACGGCTCATCCCATTCGCCGCTGTTCTGGATTTTGAGATCTAGAAGTTATTCTGCGCATGTTTTGAAAGCTAACGGCTACGCTAGAAAAATAGAAGAATGTGAAAGAACATCATACCTTGACTTCGCCTTTCTTAAGCCTAGCCAAATATCCTGCGATGATGTTCCTGAGCTTCTTGGATGATACTTCTATCTTGTCACTGATGAAGGCCTTGTTCTCCTCATAGCTCTCTGTAAGGTCATCCTTGTATTTCGCCATGAGCTCTTTGCTCACTCTCTTGATCTTGCGTGTTTTAATCCTTCCCAAGATATCACCTTTCTTGTGCTGATAACTGCGACCTATTTATAAAACTTCCTGTAATTCAGAAAGTTATCCTGAGCTCTTCATCCCTGATGTTGTGAGTGGATTCATGTCTCCCATCGCTCTTGTCGTTGAACACTATATTACCACCGACCTTATTCTCAAGCGCCTTTCTATCACTCTCAATCGCTCTCTTGATCCTGTCAGAGCACCCTATAGAGATCTCTATCTTCTCATTCTTCTTGAGGCCTGACTTCTTCCTGGCATCCTGGATACGTCTTGCCACTTCCCTGGCGAAACCTTCGTCCTCAAGGGCTTCATCAGTCTCAGAGTCCAGATATAGGAGTCCGCCTCTGAACTCTCCTTCAAAGAGACCTTCAGGGACTAGTCTTTCTATCTTCACATGCTCTTCCTTGATCTCATAAGCTGTCTCTTTGTGTTCAAGCTTGTATGTTCCTTTTTCATGCAATGATTTCACTATATCGTCTGCATCCTTATCTAGGAGTGCATTGGCCAACTCTTGCGTATCCCTTCCTGCGATATCTGCCAGTTTTGCGAAATCAGGTCTTATCTTGTAGTGCATACCATCTATCGAGCTCACAATCTCTATACTCTTGATGTTCGTCTGCTGCATTACCAAGTCTTTTGTGCTATCAATTGCTACTTTCGCCTCTTCATTCTGCGGCACTACCAGCATCCTTTTCACAGGCCATCTCACACCTCTCTGCATCTTTTCTCTTGTTCCCAATGCAGATTGTATTGCGGAAGCGGCAAATTCCATACTGGTTTCTAAGCCTGTATCTATCATTTTCTTGTCAGCTTTAGGCCAAGAATGCATATGTATGCTCTCCTCTTCAAGGCCGAACTTCTCCTTAAGATTCTGGTATATCCTCTCGCTGATGAATGGTACTATGGTCGAGAAGATCTTTAGTGTCTCGAGCAGTGTGTGCATACCTACCTCGAATACCATCTTCCTCTCTTTCTCTTCACCTATCGTAGCCTTTTCTCTGGTGAGCTGCAGATATGTCCTGCTCAGTTCTAAGAGGAGTGATTCTATCTTTTCAGGAATATCATCAATCTTATATTCCTCAAACAGAGAAGTCACATCGTGTATGGTGCTATTGAGCCTGGATAGGATGAACTTCTCTTCTGTCCCAAGGTCTTTGCTTTTCTTGTCTAGCCCTGAGATCTTCTTGATCTCTAGAGAGTCGGCCATGTCAAGCAGATAGTTCTGCACGTTCCATAGGACTGAAAGGTTCTTGTATTTGACTTTCATGTCATCGA
>CAZTTX010000009.1:0-20561 GCA_964616085.1 uncultured Methanosarcinales archaeon | reverse complement strand
ACTACTACCGCACAGATTCTTGGAGTAAATCCATGTGATTTAAAAGTTTTATGCTAGCCCGAGCTCTTGAGATAGTCTCTCACGTGATTGTACAGCTCACTCACATAACCGGCAATCTTACCCTCATCCTCTGCAGATTCTGTCTTCTTGAGTAGCTTGTCAAAGATTGTCTTCCAGAAGAACCTACGTGGCTCGAGCACATCATAGCGGCCTTCAAAATCTGTCACCAGGAAGCCATCAAACGTTATGGTGAGATCACCATCAGACATTGTCACTTTCTTCCCCTCAGTATCGACAACAGTACGTTTGAGATTACCCATCTCGATCAGGATACGGAGCTCTGCCTTAGAATATGAGCTCAATGTCTTGACTGGTCTATAAAGGACCTCAACAGTCTTATGGCTCTTCTGTATCTTCTCCATGTGCTCGATCTCTTCCCTGTCAGAGAAACCATTATCAGCAAACCATCTCTCTATGATCTCATATAGCTCAGAAGCGCTGAAGACACCGCTATGCTTTAACTTCTTCTCCTCTACAATAGCACGACGCTCGGGCATACCTAATATACCATGAAATCTTGTTTATAAATATTGCCAAAAGAGAGCATCAATCAAGCATTTTTCTCAGTATCGCGATCATTCTCGAACCAATGAAAAGACCTGTAGAAGCTACCTGGCACTATGAAACGTATGGCCTCAGGCACTATGCTGAACTGCACTTGATACTCACCACCATTATTTTTAGAATGGCAGAGCTCGCCATCTATATGATATGGAAATGGTCGGTCAGAAGAGAACACAGCATGCTTGAGTTCATATCGCTCAATAGGGGGCTTACCCTCACCCGAGAATCTCCGGTTTATCCTATCATGTTTTCCTGCATATAGCCAAGGAAGCTTGCAGATCCCATCTAACCTATTGCTGAAGTTGAATATGTAAAGGTCCATGAAACCATCATTGCATACCACATCAGGACATATCTTGAACATCTTACCATAGTATGGTCGTGTACCTAACTCCACAAGAGGAGCATCAGTCTCTCTGAACACTCTGTTGAAACGGTGCTCGGCTTTAGTACGATGTCCTACCACTATGTTTTTCCCGTCCTTGAGCTCGATATCCAAAGGAGTGAACTCATAATCAAAAAGAGCAGTCTCGATGGAGGAGAGGGCATAATTCATCATCCCTGCCTTGGCTTCTCCGCGGAGCATCCCGGTCTTATAGCTCCTGGCTTCACGTCTCTCAAGGACCTTCGCATCGATACCGAAACCTGCAATCTGACAATATGAGCGTGTATATCCATCATCAGCGCTTATGAGATCTACATCCATAGAATAGCCTTCTCTTATGCTCTCCTCATAACAGACCAGTTGTCTCTCTAGCGGTTTGAGCAGATCGTGTGGGATTTCATATGAATCTTGTATGCCATTGCCCGAACCGCCCCTTAGGAAACCTATAGACTTGTCGAATTGACCAGGGTTCTCTTCCTTATGATCCATCATTGCATTGATTGCATCATGCGCGGTTCCGTCTCCACCCCATACAAGAATGTTATCCAAAGAACTCTCACAGAAGGCTCGCACCGCACTGATGAAGTCTTCCTTGGAAGAGCTCACGACAACATCAGAGACATCCGTCTTGGCGAGCATCTTCTCGAGCCTTGTGACTGCTTTAGGATAGCGTCTGGGATTTATTACAACAGCAGACGATTCAAGAGACCTCTTCATGCAGAAAAGAAAAGAGGTAGCATATATAATGCTTGCGTGCTACCTGACCCATTCATTTCAGCATTATCTCTATGTCGCCGCCGAAAATCTCCCTGAGGCTCTCGAAAAACTTACCTTTGAGGAAAGGACGCTCTAAGATGACTTTCTCAGAGAGAGCCTCTTCAAGCTCTTCCATCGAGCTTTCCTTCTCTCCTGAAAAAGAGCCGTCATCATTCATCTCTGCACAGGACACTTTACGCTCAGTAGCATCCAGGTCATGTACCACAAATACCTTGTTCCCCAAAAGCAATGCCTCGCCAACCTTATCGCCATATTTCACACGGACTTTTGAGGTTTCGACATCCTTCGCACGTTTTCGCTGGAGGTATTCGACAACTTCCTTGATAAATGCATTATACTTTTTCCTTGCCTTGATAATATCGTTGCCTGAAAGCTTTCCCTTCTCGAAGTCTACCTTATACTTCATGATGGACTTCAAGGTAGTCAATGTCGATTGTGGAAGCTTGCCCGTGTCGATGACTGCACTCTTGAAATGGTTTGCCATATCCTTTTCAGAAACTTCATTGTGCCCTTCTGACACCAAGACATCCCTTACAGCAGAGATTGCCTTATCGTAAAGTTCGTCCATGGACGCAATGTTCTTCTTCGTCTCGATCTCCTTGAAGAGCTTTTTTATCCGCTCAAGGTAATCCTTGGATTTGGCAAGAAGGTCATCAATCTTAGAACCTTTCATGTCCTTTATGACACCATGCTCGATATCCTTCCTGGTCTTTATCACCTCAGTCAAGATATCCACGTATTTCTTCTCAAGGATCTTCTCCTTCTTGACAAAGACCTCTTCCATGACTTTAGGAGTCTCTTTCGGAGCTGGTGGTGGAAGCCCGTATGTCATCAGAGCGGCCTGGGAGGGCGTCTGTATGCTCAGGAATATGTCCTCCATCGCAATCTCTCTCAGCTTATACCTTATCCTACCCTGTATCTGCTCTCCAGAGCTCATGAACATCTCTATAGCTTCTTCGCTCGGCCTTATCTTGCCCATGTGCAACAGCTGCTTCCATGGCATGAAGATGCCTCTGTCATACAATGGGACACCATCCCTTAACAGATCGAAGATGACTGGATGAGCTTCTTTTAGGCTGTCCCAGAAGTCAGTCAGTATATAGACCTGGATGTGGAACTCCCTCTTCACACCAGTTATCTGCTTAGCATCATAACCCATCGATATGATGATCGAGCGTAGTTTATCTTTTAGCTCTGCCCGAGTCATCTTCTTCACATCAGTATCATCGATGACCACATAGACATCTATATCGGACTCCTGTGTTATCCTGCCCTTCGTGAACGCGCCCGCTATGCAGTATGAGACAATATACTTCTCGAACTTCTTTATGACCATGCGCTTGTGCACGTCAGCGATCTTGAAACCTGATGCGATGCCCTTGTCGAAGACAGGCGCACAGACAGAAAGCATGTTCACAAGATCCAGTTTCTGGTCATAGCAGGATTGCCAAACTTCTGACACCAATATGACATCAGGAGCGAGAGACTTGTCCAACTCGCCCGCAATCTCAGAAGCTATCTTCGAGAGCTTCTCCTTAAGCTCGGGCTTTGACATCTTCTTAGAATCATTATCATCGACAAGCACCAAGACATTTATCTTGCTCGTGTCCAGGTTCCCTTTCTCATCCTTCTGATCAGGAAGCAGTGCTACACTCTGTATGTAATTATCGAACTTATCGAGAAGCTTCTTGGCGAACTTATCGAGAAGTGCCTTATGCTTATCCAGCTTCTCCTTGAATTCTTTCGGAAGGGCGTTATACTGTGCCTGTAGCTCTTCCTTAGTCATAGTGTTATTGTTCTCAAGGACAAGCTGGTTGTTGCTTGCTGCACTTCCGCCCTTATCCATAGGTTTCTTACCAGATGCCTTCTTCGCACCTTTTACCGATGTGCTTTTCTTTGTTCCCGCCTTAGCGCTTTTGGCATTTCCGCTCTTTTTCCCTTTGACCATAGATATATCACCATCAAACCATCATACAATCGTCATCGCTCACATACCATCATACCATATATATGATACGACATGATGCGACATGAATCATATAGAAGATAAGAGAATATAAAAAACAAGAAGATTCTGGTGAGACAAAAAAGTCATAATACTTTACAAAAGCGTGAAGAATCATTCTACGAAGAATTGTCTTATCCTTTCAGTCACTGCCAACGGTTCTGGGTCCTGCCAGACATTCCTGCCAATCGCAAGACCTGTAACACCTGCTCGTGACGCAGCTTCAAGATATTTCTGGAGCTTGTCATTCTTCATCTTCGCACCGCCAGCCATCAACACTTTCGTCTTTCCAGCACAGCTGATAATCCAAGGCAGATGCTCCAATTGCTTAGGCTCCCTGAGCTTCACATAATCAAAGCCAAGCTCTTGTCCGACACGCGCAGCATATGCTATCGTCTGGTAATGGTCAGGGTCCTTGACATCCTTCCCTCTTGGGTACATCCAACCGATGGTCGCCAGACCATACCTTCGAGCTTCCTTGATCACTTCATAAGAATCCCTGAAGCAATGACCTTCATATTTAGACCCCGGATAGATTGTCATTCCTATAGCAGAGGCACCCATCCTGTAGGCATCCTTAGGTGAGAATACAAGAGGTGAATATGGCTCTTCTTTGGAGAGATTGGTCTTGCCGTTTATCTTGATAATCAAAGGTACTGACTTGTCATAATACCTCTCTGCAAGACCATGATGAAGCACGACACCGTCATATTTCCCCTCACGAGCTATCCTGACTATGTACTCAGGATCTATGTTTTTCTCATTGAAATCACTAGGTCCATGCTCTAAGCCTTGATCGCATGCAAGTATCAGAAGCTTGCTCTTCTGCATGAGAAGGTCTTTCCTTTTCTTGAATGGCATACACGAAATTCAGGAATAGAGGTATTTATATCTTTTCATTTCAAATAGGCATATGTTCACACATATGACCTGTATAATTCCATAAAGGTTAATAATGGATTAGACAACCCTGGAATCATGCGTATCCCACGTAGAGATTGGCAAGAGCACATGGAAAAGCTCAGAAAATATGGTCAAGAGCATGTCTTAGAGTTCTGGGATGAGCTAGGTTATAGTTCACAGGAAAGACTGATAGGTCAGATTGCATCAATTGACTTTGAACTCCTGAAAAGACTCAAGACAGAGCACATAGACTCAGATAAGGCTGAACAAGGAAGCACAGAAGAGAAAGATTTCAGACCTCCTGAGACAATTGAGCTCCCTGGACCCACAGACGACATCTCTGAAAGGACACGAGCACGTAAGATTGGAGAGGAACTGCTGAGAGAAGATAAAGTTGCCGTATTCATGGTTGCGGGAGGCCAAGGTTCAAGATTGGGATTCGACGGTCCAAAAGGCTGCTTCAGCATAACTCCTGTAAAAGGAAAAAGCTTGTTCCAGCTCCACTCCGAGAAGCTTTTCGCATTGGGCAAGAAGTATGGTAAGAGATTCCCTTTGTATATCATGACCTCTGAAGATAACCACAATGAGACAAAGAGCTTCTTCACAGAGAACGATTTCTTCGGACTGAATGAAGTCCATCTGTTCAAGCAAGATATGATGCCCGCCATGGATAAGGATGGTAAGCTTATACTCTCTGCAAAAGATGAGATATTCATGAACCCGAATGGCCATGGGGGTAGCCTCTATGCGCTCAGAGACTCAGGAGCATTAGATGACATGCGAAAGAAAGGTGTAGAGCACATATACTACATGCAGGTCGACAACTGTCTTGCAAAGATACTTGATCCAGTCTTCATAGGTTATCATAAGATGATGGGCTCAGAGATGAGCAACAAGGCGGTCAAGAAAGCATATCCTGAGGAAAAGGTAGGAGTCTTCGGTGTCGTGGACGGAAAGAACACTGTCATAGAGTATAGTGTACTGCCCGATTCCTTGAGATATCAGAAGGATGAGAAGGGTGAACTCAGGTTCAAGGCAGGCAACATAGCGATACATTGCATAGATGTCGATTTCGTCCAAGAAGTGTGTGAAAAGGAGCTTCCCTTCAACAAGGCATTCAAGCAGATACCATACATGAGCAGTCAAGGTGGACTCATAAGGCCAGAAGAACCGAATGGTTATAAGTTCGAGATGTTCATATTCGATGCGCTCCAGATGGCGCGCAAGAGCATCACCATGATGGTGGACAGGAAGACGGAATTCGCCCCTGTGAAGAATAAAGATGGGAATGATAGCCCAGAGACAGCAAAGAAGATGATGTCAGATCTCTACAAAACATGGCTTAGAAAATGCAGCATCCATGTGAAGGACGACGCGGCTGTCGAGATAAGCCCACTCTTCGCTCTAGACGCGGTAGAGCTCAGTAAGAAGATTCAAGGAGAGAACATAGATACAGATTCTCCAGAGATATATATCGGATGATTCGTGGAAAGCAGAGAAAGCGTGATCAGTTGTTGCTGTGCAGGTACATAGCCAGTTCTCTCACCACCTCAGGCTTCTTAGAAAGACCTCTGACCCTCTGTGCAAGATCATTCAGGCCAAGCGAACCCTGTAGCCAATCTGCAATATCATTCTTAGAATTATTGACATGGGAAGCGAATGTGGCATCATCGATATATATGAGCTCATCGAGCATAGTCTCGACATTGCTCACCACCTTGCCATTAGAAAGACGGAATTCTGTGCTGGTCTGCTGCTGTGGCATGGTATGGTGCAGTCTTCTGGATATCATCTTTATGGTCTCCACTCTGGTTCCACACTTGAAAAGTTCCGCGCCCAACTGCATATCACCAAGATAGTTCATCACCCATGTCGCTATGTGATTGGCCTGATTGTTCACCATTGCATAGAAAAGGCTATCATCCATAACAGCAAGCTCTTCAAGAAGGTCCTGAAGATTATTCACCTTCTTCTGGGTAGGCATCAGCAAAGAACCATCTGGCTGTTGGAAAGAACTTGCATTCATATTGCCTTGTGGACCCTGAGACTGATTCTGTATTTGAGGATTGCTCTGATAGCCCTGTGCACCATGCTGATATTGATTGGCGTTCGTCTGAGGATTACCGTAAGCCCATGCATTTTCCTGGTATGGACTGGATCTAGCTTGGTTTTGCTCGCCTACAAAACCTCTTTCACCAGTGATTCTGTCCTCATAATGGAATGATGCACCACCCTGTGGCGAGTCCTGATAGCCTTGCTGAGGAGAGATTGGTTGTTGAACAGGTTGGCTCATTCCCTGTTGAGGCGCTTGCTGGACATGATTTTCTGAGATCTGTGGCATCTGAGGCTGTGGTGATTGTTGCGTCGATTGCTGTACTGGCTGCTGCGGTTGAGGATGCTCAGGCTGTTGCACGGTAGAAGCTACCACATCATCTTCAGTCTCTTCTTCCTCTTCAACACCCTGTTCTTTGCCACCAGTACCACTGCTGCCGCTGTTGCTCTCCAAGAAAGGATTGTATTGGTTGGTGACGACCTCATAGAGACCGATGAACTTCTCCATATTCTTCTCCATCATGTCCATCTTCTCATTCATTATCTTCGACTCTTCCTTACGCTTCTCAGAATCGACGGTGAGCTCATTGATACGCTTCTCCACCTCTTTTGTCCTCTCATTCAGATTATTGCTGACCTCTACCAAGGTCTTAATCTGCTCCATGAGAAGATTGAGCATACTAGCGCTCTCCCGAGAAATGTTCTTAGCCGCAAAATTAGCATCATCCTGCTGCTCCTTGAGCTTCGCCAAATCTTCCTTGCTTTCTTTACCCTTGTCATCTTCCCCTGCGGGTGCCTTCTGCTCTTGACCTGAATTATCCTGTGGCTGTGCAGGTTGTTGTGTTGGCTGCTGCGGTTGAGCAGGTTGTTGTGCCTGAGAAGGCTGCTGCGACTGAGATGCCTGATCAGGCTGAGAAGGCTGTTGACCTTGAGACTGCTCGGGAGATGATGAAGGCTGAGCCTGAGCATCAGAAGACTGCTGCGGCTGCTGCTGTGATGTCTGCGCAGGCTGAGAAGCCTGCTGATCTTGAGAAGGCTGCTGCGACTGTGATGTCTGCGCAGGCTGAGAAGGCTGTTGATCTTGAGACTGCTCGGGAGATGATGAAGGCTGAGCCTGAGCATCAGTAGATTGCTGTGGCTGCTGCGGCTGAGGTTGAGAAGACTGTTGTGTCTGAGAAGGCTGCTGCGGCTGTGATGCCTGTTCAGGCTGAGAAGGCTGTTGAGCCTGAGACTGCTCGGGAGATGATGAAGGTTGGGCCTGAGAACCATCAGAAGACTGTTGAGGTTGAGGCTGCTGAGCATTCTCCTGAGGGTTTGACGTAGCCCCACCCTGGGAAGAATTCTCCTTTACCTTATTTATCATATCCTTTATCAGTCCAATCCCCTCTTTTTTTAAAGCAGCCTGTAAATCAAGACTGCATAGCTGTCGGCCAGACCTGTCCAGATTGTCTCGTTATCGACCCTGGCATTCTTGCTCTCTCTGAGGAGACATCACCAGATTCTGGGATGAACTGGACTTCGAACTCCTCATCAGGAGATAGATAATTTTCTGGCGTAAACCTATAGTACAGCCTATATATCTCCCCACGCGATACTGCGGTATCTCCCAACCCTAGCTGCGTCTCATAACAGAAAGCCGTCTCTGGCATCAAGGTCTCGAAGGAACAGTAATCACGCCTTGGATACCTTGTCACGGTTATATTGACATCAGGAGCTGAGAGAGACTCAGGATCCTCAGTCTCTCCGACAGCATGGACAAACCCAAACCACCTACCAGAATCAGATACAATAGGTGTATCATTGATTGAGATGTTCACTGGGTCGCCAGGAGCTGCTGCAGAGATGTTTGCTCCAAGATCAGCATAAGCTAAGATATCTTCCCTAGTGAACCTAAACTCTAGCATATCATTTCCACCACGAGTGTCTATCCTCACTTCTTCAGGAAGACGATCATTGTCCATATCCATGACATTAGTCACACTCGAGTTATCTACATCAGAAATACTGAAACCTAGATCCTCATTCTCAGTGTGCTGCAACCTTGCCGTGAATGAGCCAGCATCCGACGTGAACACAAAGCCGGCCGTAGCCAAATCATAGGCGAACGACCCCGCGCGCGTCCGTACAAGCATGCTTATCCCATAAGATCTTTCCTGAGTGACATTATTATAAGATGTGATGCTGATTACGTCAAGAACTGTAACCAGCCTGTCACGCACATCAGTTCCTACAGTGAAAGCCCTTTCCTGTAGTATTCCAACCGTCCTTACAATCACAGAAGCAGCCACTGCAGCTACCAAAATGGCACTAATGAATATAATTAAAGTAGAAACTCCCATTATTGCTTTCTTATTGGACCTTCTCGGAAACATCATACTAACCAATCATCGTTATAACCAATCAATACTTAAAGTTTTTCTGGCAAACACGCAGCAGCTATCCCTTTTTTAGATAAGATTGTTTTAAATAGTTTATGAGTAATTTTCGAGTGGTGACAGATAACAGTAAAATAGGTTTTTTTGCACATAACATAAGGAAAAGGCCGAAAATGTATCAAAAATCCTAACTTCTACATCCTATATAGTAAAGAAAAAACATAACACAAGATTATTAAATGAGCTTTGCTGAGAACAGATATGCAGTGTTCCGGTCATTCATGACAGGACGCCATGCTCCAGAGGTGCGGGAATGAAATTTTATCTTGATGAAGAGCCAGGACACAGGAAAATAGCTTATTTCTCACTTGAGATCGGACTGAAGCCCGAGATACCCACATATTCGGGAGGACTTGGTATACTTGCAGGCGACACATTGAAGAGCTTTGCAGACATAGGAGAGCCCGTCATCGGTATGACCTTGCTATATGAGAAAGGCTATTTCCATCAAGAGATCAAAGATGGTGAACAGAAAGAAGTTCCTGTAGAATGGAAGAAAGAAGAGCATCTCAAGAAGCTTCATGCAAAGGCAAGCATAAGGCTAGAAGATAGGGATATCATAATCCAGCCATGGCTCTATGTCATAGAAGGACAAGGGGGAAATAATGTTCCTGTACTCTTCCTTGACACAGATGTCCCCCAGAATACGAAAGAGGATAGAGAGCTCACATCTTACCTTTATGGCGGTGACAGGAGATACCGACTTCTCCAGGAGGCCATCTTGGGCATAGGCGGAATCAATATACTCCAAGCACTGGGCCATACAGGCATCATGAAATACCATATGAATGAAGGCCACTCCGCACTACTCACTCTAGAACTGATGAACCGCAAGAACCATAATCTCGAAGAAGTCAGAGAATCTTGCGTCTTCACAACACATACCCCAGTACCTGCAGGACATGACTCATTTGAGACAGAGCTGGCAAAAAGCGTTCTGAAGGACTTCTATGACATAGACAACCTCCATCATGATAACATCATCGACCATGAAGGCAAGCTCAACATGACATACCTGGCATTACATCATTCCTCTTATGTGAATGGTGTCGCCAAGAAACACGGCGAAGTCTCTAGAAAGATGTTCCCAGGCCATAGCATTGATGCTATCACAAATGGAATACATGCTGGGACTTGGGTATCCAAGCACATGGGATCTGTGTTCGACAAGCATATCCCTTCATGGAGAAAGGACCAATACACAATACGATATGGCTTGAGGATACCGAAAGACGAGATCTGGGAGGCTCACCAGAAAGCCAAGAAAGAACTCATAGAGTTTGTCAATAAGCACACGAAAAGCCATCTTGATACCGAGACATTCACCATAGGTTTCGCCAGACGCGCTGCCACATACAAGAGGGCAGATCTCATTTTCAGTGATGTCAAGAGATTGAAGCGGATAAACAAGAAAGCCGGCAAGATGCAGATAATATTCGGAGGCAAGGCGCATCCGCATGACCAAGGCGGAAAAGACATCATAAAGCATATCTTGGAATGCATAGGCGAGCTGAAAGGAGAGATTGAGGTTGTATATCTGGACAATTACGAGATGTACAGGGGCAAGCTCATGACCGCAGGCTGTGATATCTGGCTAAACAATCCTTTAAGGCCAAGAGAGGCTTCAGGCACATCAGGCATGAAAGCAGCAATCAATGGAGTGCCGCAGTTCTCTGTGCTGGACGGATGGTGGATAGAAGGACACGTAGAAGACTTCACAGGATGGAGCATAGGTCCGACTCCTTCAGATGTAGAGGAAGAGAACAATCAGGAAGCAGATATCGAGGACCTCTATACTAAGCTCGAGCAGAAGATTATACCCACATTCTACAAGAACAGGGAACATTGGAAGGACATCATGAGATATTGCATAGCCTTCAATGGGTCTTTCTTCAATACACAAAGGATGGTTGACCAATACACCAGCGTATATTTCAAGTGAACACATAGTTAGTTTTATATAGCATCCAGACTCACACCAGTTTATGGGTGTAGGTCAAGGGGATGTCATAGAGATACGCTACACAGGGTGGAAGAAGAGTACTGGAGAGGTCTTCGAGTCCAACGAGGACAGCAGCCAGCCACCTTTCACCATGACGGTAGGTTCTAAAGAATTCATAGAAGGGCTCAGCAAAGGGGTCCTGGATATGAAAGAAGGGGATACGAAGAAATTCGAAGTTCCTTATACCGAAGCTTATGGTAGAAAGCGCCACGAGCTCGTGCAGGCCATACCAAGAGTGCAGCTCTTAGGGAAGGTCGAACCCAAGATAGGCAAGGTTCTCATGCTCAAGAGCGAAAAAGGATCAGTGTTTCCCGCCATGATAACCGACGTGAACCACGAGCAGGTAATCCTTGACATGAACCCTCCACTAGCAGGGGAAGATCTCATATTCCATGTCAAGCTTGAAAGGATTGTCCGCAAGTCTAAGTAACTAAATCACTTTCTTGAAATGCTTAGGAAGCACATCCCTTGAAGCTGCAGCACCTCTTGCCACAGCCTCTTCCATCTTAGAGAAATCGCCCACAGTTATGTCCTGCATATTTGGGCGCACCCAGATTATACGCTTATCATCAGGAACCTTGGTCGCATTATGCTCAAGTAAAGAGAGGACATGATAGAAATACTCCAGACCAGAATGTTTCTTCTTCAGCTTAGGGAGCTGCGAGTTGACATCACAGATGATGACCTTATTGTATCGTTTCGGCACAAGATTGTATGGTACATTATTCACGACACCCCCGTCTACGTACATCCTTCCTCTTATGACCTTCGGAGTGAAGACTATAGGTATGCTCATGCTCGCCCTCACTGCATCAAGTATCTTGCCTTCCTTGAAGACGACTTCTTTGCCAGATTCCAGATCGACAGCGTTCACCACCAATTCTATCTTCGTATCTGCAAAGGTGGAGTTCCCATAGATGCTCCATAAGAGCTCTTCGATGACCATACCCTTGATGAAACCTTTCAAGGAGAATTTGAAATCTTTCAGACGGACGAGATCCTTAATGGTGTGCTTCAGGTACTTGTCCACAAGATCAAGATTCTTCTCGAGAGCGAATATAGCTCCGATTATGGAGCCCATGCTCGTCCCTGCGATGAAATCTATATCGACATTGTACTTGACCAGCTCTCGTAGCAGGCCGACATGCGCCAAGCCTTTGGCACCACCGCCGCTCAGCACGACAGCGACCTTATTGTTCTTATACTTCAATTCAGGGAAGAAATCTATTATGCTGCTATTTCTGTCGGGCTCGACAGTCTTTTTCGTGAAAAATGTAGGTTTGGTTATGATGTCCCAATCGCTGCTTCCCGAACTTTCTTTCTCAAAATCATGCCTCCGCATTCTCCTTATGCTTCCCATGAGAGCTTTTCAGGTCCGCAGATTTATATTGTTTGTCATGCACTCGGAGGGGCCATCCTAAACCAATGGATAGTTTTTTAAATCTTCATCAATACCACCTGGCCATGAACAGGAAGAGACTCAAACGCAGGCTGAAGAAGATTTTCGACCCGAAACTCCTCATGGTCTATTTTGTCGTCATCCTGATGGTAGGTAGCGGTTTCGGGTTCGTGATGAACTATAACACAGGTGGTGGAGTAGAATATTTCAACGAGTATAGGTTCAGACAGACGGAGCAAGGATTCATCCTACTCTATGAAGGAGAACAACTAGAATTCCTGAATCATCCGCAACAGGTCATGAATTTTGATATTCCAGATGAAGCCATAAGCGCGCTGGAAGCCACAGGATATTTCACATTATCATTCGAGCCTGCCATAGGAGAGATAGGCGAGACCCAATATGCCATGAGCGTGATCTTCCAACACTTGTATACCACTATGGATAAGATGGTCGGCATAGGTGTGACAGAAGAGGACATGCTTCATGACCTCAATGTAGTCAACTGTTCAGACTCAACCATCATGTCACCAGTTGTGGTATTCAAGGAAGGCAATGAGAGCACAATCAAGTTCGACGGTGACAGTGGATGTATAGAGGTCGTCTCAGGTACGCCATGGCATAGGGTACAATTCGCAGACCACTTAGTATACAGGATGCTCGAAGTCATATGATGAAGGGGGATCTGCATGGATAAGAAAAGTTCTGTAAAGAGGACAAGCATAGCTAAGAAAGAGAAAGCCATAGAAGAAGAACTCAAGAAAGAGAGAGAGCATCCTGAAGAGATCATAAAAGAAGAGATTGAACATGATGATTCTGCGGATGAAACCAAAGAGCCAGATAATCCAGAACTCGACAAGAGCAGTAAGAAGCTTATGCTGTATGCGATCCTAGGAGCAGTGTTAATAGTAGGAAGTATAATAGCAATTACAAGCCTGATTGAAGTCGAAGAGACCTCATACATCTATAATGGTTTCAGCTTTGACAGATATCCTGGAGATGAGGCATGGTACACGTCAGTAAGGATCGGCGACATGATTTATCCATTGCCGTTCCATTATGGGCCAAAAGAGCTCGAGGACATACCTTACGATATAGACGAAGAAAGATTGCTCTCTAGCGAATTCATATTCCTATCTATACCCCCTATGGACGATGAGAGCGGTGCTGAAGCAAGAAGAATGGGTCAGGCCGCGATAGAGGTAGGTAAGATCATAGGGACAAGGAACAACATATTCAACATCCCTGCCAGGGCAACACTTACAAACTACCCTGAAGGAGAAGAACCTCCCGAGACAGAAGAAGGCGATACTATCCCCGTAGTGAACTGCGAGAATGTCCCAGATAATTCATCTGCCATAATGTTCATCTTCGGTGATTTTACAGGCGTATATGAGGAGACAGAAAATTGCATCGTAGTCCAGGGCACTAACGGAAGAGATGTCATAAGAGCTGCAGACAGACTCGCTTATGGCTTGCTCGGGATCATGGCATGATCAGGGGAAAAGCCTCACTCTTTCCGAAGAGAATACTCTGGGAGAGATGAAAGAAGCACTTGCAGTCATTCCCACTTGTGGTTGAAACTGGATGTCCACGTTCATGTCTTCCCGGAGAGGATCCCCTAATGCAAAGCAGAGTTCTACACGGTCTCCAGAAGTGATATAGCCTTCACTATGAGAAGAGCCCTCGAGCAGATACCTTGCCGTGAATGTCCCAGTATTGTTCTCAGACACTAGGGTGTACCCACCATCACCTCTCTCACAAGCGCCATCTGAATACGTATATGTATGACCTTCCTGAGAGGTATCCACAGACACCATCGCATACCTCAAATCTATAGGATCAGAGCCAGGACCAAGCTTAATGTCCATCCGTATATCATTGATCCTGCCACCTGTCACATTGATGCCCGTAATCCTATTTGTCTCAACAAATGTGGATACTGCACGCCGAGCCTGTTCGCCAGTGCTAAGCGCCCTGTTCTGCATGGACTGAGCAGTCTGGACCAATACATTAGCAGTTATGCTTGCGACTATGAGCATGGCTATGAAAAGGATGAGCGTACCTATGCCCATATCAGCCCTCTTTCCCTTAATCATGCGCTTACCTCCTTAGGAGCTTTCCTGCTAGCTTTTCTCTGCGGTCGTCTCGTGATTCGCATCCTTGTTAGGAAATACTGCAAAGGCAATGCCATCGCAATGCCTAATGTCTCAATCTGCTCTATCGTCTGCATCTCACCACCAGCATCAGGGAGTAATCCTGCCACGAAGTCTGGAACGACAACAGATATGACTGCACCAATCCATATCATCAGGACAAAATCCTGGAAGAAAGCGTATGGACTACCTCCATCTATCACCTTCACAGTGAGTGAACATATCAATGCATGGACAATGACCATAAGGCCTATGTATGCTAAGACAAGCTCCAGGTTGACAGCAGGAGCGGGAGGTAGTATGTTGCCAAAGGCGTCTGCTACCTCCCCTGTATCCTGTGCCATATCGAATGGAGCTGAGAACATCTCAGATAATGTCTGCGAGATCTTCGCAGTTATGTAAGCGGAAGCGCTGAAACCGACAAGCGCACCATAGAACGCACCTTTAAGTCCCGAAGCGAGCTGTATCCTGAATCGCCTAAGAGATAAGAGCTTGTTGAAGTTGGTGGCTATAATCTCACCTATCTTCTGGCCATTACCACCAAGGTATATGCTCTCCGAAAATATCTGAGTAAACTGGTGGATAAGATTGCTCCCGCTTTCCCCTGAGAAATAGAACCAGGTCTGGAACTTATCACAACCGAGCCTGAGTCGCCTGTAGACATTGGTCACCAGATCATTGAGCGAACCGAAATCGTGGACACGGAGCGCAGAGATACTGCTTATCACAGCACCCTCCTTAATCTCTGTAACACTTCCCAATGTCCTCACAAAAGCAGGATATGACTTATCCCTCTTGAAGATCATCTTCTCTTCAGCAGACCCATAATAGCCCACAATAAGGAGAGGTAATATCCCGATACCGATATTGACAAGGAAGGAGAAGGGATTCCAAAGGAGCATCAGAGCCAGAAGAAGGACTGATATTGGCATGACAATCATAGCGACTTTTCGCACCTTGAGTCTTTCCTTAGACTTGAGCTTCAAACTGTGACATAGCTTATCAGAAGGTATTATAGATTTTATCAGGAAATAGAGGAAGAGGTCTATTATGATGACACCGATCAAACTATATCTAACAACAATCTCGACAGATATCCCCATCACCAGAGGCAAGAGCAAAGAGATAGACATCGCAAAGCCTGTAGCAACAGTCATGGATATGAAGACCTCTTGGAGCATACGGATGTTCTCCATAGACTTCTTATAGGCCACACCATAGTCTGCAAGCACAGCCTCCTGTTCATCTATCAAGAAGACTTCAATATTCTGACCAAAATCCATAATGGCCGCCATCCTGTCCAAGAAATCTGAGAAGACCGGAGAAGGTGTATAAGCCGCAATCTTCCTACACGTATGAGCATAACCTAAGTTCCATGACTTGGCAAGATAGAGTATCTTCTTGGATATCTTGGATATCTCACCGAAAGATTCCTTGTCAGCCACATGCTTGAATAAGTCGGTTCTGGTAAGCTGAAGTGTAGATATACTACCAATATATGTAATAAAATAATGGAGATTGTTGTTGATATCAATCTTCTTCTTCTCGAAGTTTATGTAAGGGTATAGGAGTACAAATGCAACTCCGAAGGAGAATACCAGATAAGGCATAAAGAAGGGTATAGCGTCCATGACACCTCTAAGATAGAACATGGTCATCATGGCTACGCCACACACACCTATTATGGGGAACACGAATTTGAAGACAAATTCCGTATAAGAAAGGAACCCCAGATTCGATATTATCGCTTTAGTATCCATCAGCCATCACATGATTATATAGAGAGTTTATACCTGGAAAGGCAGTGCACTATCTCCGCTTATATGATAATTCTTCAGTATCTCCCAGACATCGAAATAATTGAATATCTTATGCGCAACTAACTGTTCCAGTATCTTGGCACGCTTGAACATTTCCGTGTATATATCTCTTGTATCCTGGAAACCGAGCATCATAGCAATCTTCTTCTCAAGTATGTAACTGTTGTAGAGTCCACGAAAATTATGGACATCGTCTCTGGAGTCCCATGTAAATACCTCTCTTGAGATCATCTTATTCTCTGGCTCATAGTATCTCTCAATCTCAGTGACGCTGAGGACACGCCTGACGAATTTACCATGGTTGCTTACAGCCATCTGGATCAAACCTATGTTGAGATTATCGATGAAAGCGATAGGTACATTTATCGGATCGCCAGTAAGCCTCTGTATAAGGCTCTTTATGCTACCTGCGTGGAATGTGCTCATTACTGGGTGACCCGTCTGCATAGCTTGGAAAGCTATTGCTCCTTCCGCACCCCTGATCTCTCCCACAATGATATAATTAGGACGTGACCTAAGCGATGCAATCAGTAAATCCTGATACGTAACATCTGTCTCTTTTCCTGCCTCTCTTGTCACCAAATGCTGCCACGTATCATGCGGCATGGTTACCTCGGGAGTATTCTCTACTGTATACACCTTATCATCAGGTTTGATGAACGCAGACATAGCATTGAGAGTCGTCGTCTTACCAGAAGCCGTCTCACCACATACGAAAGTGTTCATACCATTCTCCAATGCTAGCCATAAGTATGCCGCAACCTCAGAACTCATCGTCTTGAAGTCTATAACCTGGGATATACTGACAGGTACTTCGGCGAACTTCCTGATCGTGAACGACGAGCCTTCAAGAGATACCTCTCGTCCATAGATGAAATTAACCCTGGATCCATCGGGCATAATTGCGTCCACAACAGGCTGTGCATCAGAAGTTGGTCTCTCCACTCTCTCAGATACCTCGATGATATACCTGTTCAGTTCAAGATCGGTAGGAAATGTTATGTTAGTATGAACCATGTCGAATACCTTGTGGATCATAGTTATATTGCCCACACCAGTACAATGGATATCCTCAATGTTCGGGTCGTAGAAGATGGGCTCAAGCTTTGCATAACCCACACGATTCCTGATGATATAATATTTGACAGTATCATACTGCTCTTGGCTCAGGACAATCTTACCCTTGAACTTGTCCATGAAATCGCTTGCTTTCCCTTTCACAGAAACAATCTCATCATACAGTTTGAGGAGCACAGGACCAATCTCAAGTACATTCTCAGGCACAGGATATTTATGTGCCAACTCAATGAGTCTATCCATGACCTCCTCGAATATCTTCTGGTCCTCGTCACGTATCCTAGGCTCAACAACATTGTAGATCATACCCTTGCCTTCCTCATGGTATATGTGGATGAACATGGGATCATTTACGCCATAGATTATGTTGGGATTCGTGGTACCCTTGAGTGATCTTTCAAGCTCTACATAGTAATCAGGAGTACCCATCTTCTTTTTTATCTCGTTGACATAGCGCCTAAGGTGTGGGAATTTGGCCATCGCCTCTCCCAAGGATTGCGTTATATGTCTCTCTTTCTCTGCCATGGATATCACCGTTCAAGCTATGAGAAGCTTGCAATCTCTATAGCGAACCCTTTACCTGGTTCTACCTTGAAAGGTACTGCTGTCATTGTCTTGTCACCCGGACGCTTGAACCTATCGATGAAGATGACTCTGATAGGCTCTCCGGCGAAAGTCTTGACCTCCACACGGAATGTGAGGTCAGATATGGATCTCATTATCGTTGTGAACTTTGTATCTATATGATCAGTATCTACGCAGAAGATAATGGTCTTACCCATAGAATTTAGCTTCTTTAGGAATTTTATGAGTTGGAGATTAGATTCCATATCAAGGTCATTCTGCATAAGGAGAAAAGAGAAGGTGTCAAAGACTATGACATCCTTCTCGAAGATCTCCCTTGCATTCATAAGATTCCTCACGAAATCCTTGCTGAGCTTCATCTCACCAAGGTATGGGAACATAGGCAGAAATAGAAGTTTCTCGAACAATATATGATCGGTGACATTATAGTCGAGAGATGCCATCTGCTCCACAAAACCCATGGTGTTTAACTCAGTACTCAAGTAAGTGACGGAGGTGTTTTGAGTGAGAAGACCATAGACAAGGCGCTGAGCGAAGATACTTTTACCTGATCCATCGCGTCCTTCAAGAAGTACAAGAGAATTCATAGGCAGACCTCCTCCGATGCTCCTTCCTAGAGCGTCCCTGTCCAGATCAATCTTATGAAGATGTGCCATCTGAGTCAGTCTCCCTCCGCATTGAATCTTAGTGAGTCCCTTGCCCCGAACTCGTTTGTGACAGTGAATAAGTTGTCTCCTGATAACGAACCAATAGCGAACTGTAGCGCCAGATCTGCTTCAGTATCCCAGATTCCTGGGTTAGGCATCCCCTCTTCCTCAACAACACTCATGTCAAGGACAGAATCCCTCGAGACCCTATCTCCAACAATGAAGAAATCCAACTTCTCTTCATCAAGCTCGATATTACCTCTGTTCCGTATCGTGACATTCAATGTCGCTTCATATTCATATCCGAGAATGATATAATCAAGATGAGACGGATCTTCGCTCACAGTATCATTGAACCATGCCGCTACCTGGACTACAGAATCACCTGAATGGATATCATTGGCATCTTGGCCATCCTCGAGCTCGTAGAAGTCATCGTTTTCATCAGTCCCATCCGGTCCCAAGAATGGTCCAGTCAAAGAACCCCTATCTTCAGCAGTCCTGACCTTTATCTTCACCGAATCTGGCTGCACTGCCAAGCCTCCAGCAGATAGTGATGTTATATCTGATGGACCATTGAACTCCCGGACATCAGAATACCATACACCGGTTGTGTTCTCTCCTTCAAGTACAACACTATCATCCTCAGCAGTCGTATTATCAAAGATGCCTTCCTGGAAGTCCTCAGTCGTCTCCCATGCCTCAGTCGACCCCATTCCATCGCTATTGTAAGATATATTCCGTATCTCCATAGCCGAGGCCATCCTAGCATGCGATATAGATTGGCGAACCTCAATTGACGATGAGCTTGTCGAGAAATAGTCCCTGAAAGTGAACATCAGACCTGTGGCCATGGCTACACCCACAGTGAAAAGAATGACATATGTAGCCAATGAACCGAATCCCATATTCTCATACACCTCCTGAAATTTGTGTGCTCATCTAAAATCAACCTGCTGTAAAGCGCTTCTCAGCCCTCCCGTCATGATCAGTTATTATGGAGACCTCGTGGGTCTTATCATCATCAAGTGGCATGAACACTTCAATCAAGACCTGCTCGCTCGGATCCCAGATACCTGGGTTCACCAGATCAGTGTCCTCGAGCAGTTCGATGGTCCTGTTATTCTCATCACGAGGTATCCTAAGACCGTTTACATAAACATCCGTGTTATTCTGATTGAGCTCGGTCCGGCCTGTGTTCCTGATGTAGACATAAGTGGTGTTCATGTCCTGATTATGCGAAACCATGTCAATCGTGATATCTGTACGCATAGAGAGTGCCATGGCACTACTTTGCATACGCAAGGAAGCACTAGCTTCCTGTATGTTAGTATTGAACACAACAACCAGTCCTGTGGCTATAGTTATGACAGCTATGAACATTATTATCTGTGAAGCCATGCCTGAAAATCCCATAGTCACACCTATATATTTCGCCCAAACGCCAACGCATCAATTCCTAAGAATTGAACAGCTCAAGTACCTTGAGGAAATCGCAAGACTCAGGCTTACCACACGACAGCATCTTGAGCTGCTCAAAAGCGAGATCCTCAATAAATTCAGGCGTTATGCTCTCCAAACGAATCACCGATCAATTTCCAATATACAATTTGGTATATTGATGTATATTTTCTCGTTGAAGAGGTTTATATATTTTTCGTTTTACGGTTATTCGGAAATACCGAATAAATCAA
>CAZTTX010000008.1:7322-20785 GCA_964616085.1 uncultured Methanosarcinales archaeon | reverse complement strand
TCTCTATCGATGGTGCAGGGGTTGAGGGTGTTGAGCCCTCGGAAGCAATCGCTGACCCTGAGATGGGCTGACTTTTTTTCTTTTTCTTTTTGTAATTTCCTTTTATTTCTTGTAATCCCTGTTCTAGCAATCTTTAAATGTTAAATAATATTGAATAGATGGATGTTTTTAACTATCTTGTTGGTCATAGCAAGGTTGTTTGCTTCATTATACTTGTTCACTGCTGGCGTCTTGCTCTTGTTTGAGGATCAGTCTAGGAAATCTGTAGTACTTTGGGGCGCTGGTCTGGTCGTGTGGAGTTCTGCTGTTTTAGTGAGTCTTTTCTCGTTCTCTGAGGGTTCTGAGGTTAGCATGGCATTCTTTGCGCTGATGAGGTTGATTCTTCTGATATCATTTGTCTTTATGCTGATGCGTGGGACATTAGGTCTTCTCATCCCTGCTAGAGAGACTACAATATTCATAATATTATACGGTCTGATCATCTTGGTCCTTGATTTCACCATCAATATGGTTTCAGGCTCTCAATATGATAATCTTGCAGTACATTCCATATATCTCACTCTCCCAGTCACCATTGTCTTTTTCTCATATTTCTATACATATTATATCCAGTTGCGTGACAAGGCACTCTTTCGGATCTCTCTTTCTTGGGGATTATTGTTCACGTTGACTCTTTTGTACATAGTGGCAAATAGTCTGCAGATTGATTTCCTTGAACGACTTTTCATGCTCCTTGGCTATATCATAACTATAGTGATTGCATTTTCATTTGATTGGATGCGGAAATCAAGCAAAAGTTGGGATGTGGTGACAATGCCAAAAGGCTATGTCATAGATACTTCGTTGGTTAGGTTTCTAGAGGAGGCAGGCAAGGGTGCCGATAGCAAAAACATAGTTCAGAATGAGATATCCAAGTCAGGATATGAAAGCATACGCAACATGCCTCAGGACCAGCAGAAGATATTCATAGGAAATCTTGTAGAATCCCATTTTCCAGAGCATTCTGCTCAGAAGAAGACTTTCCTCAAGTCAAAGATGATGAGCGCTTTAGGTATAAGGAGTGGTTAATGATTCCTATCTAGAGCTAATCAAAATATTTATTAAACAAAGGGATAACGTCCTATCATGTTCAAGAGTTTCAAGGACAGGCTGAAAGGGGCCTTCAACCGTTTTGCTAAGGAAGTCGATGAGAGTTCTGAGGTGGCCGAAGGCCAGGAAGAGACCGAGCAGGACAAGGAAGAGGTCAAGCAAGAGAAAGAATCGCTCGAGCAGGAGGACAAGGAGCGTGAGGATGACCCTGAACTTGTTGAAGAGAAGAAGCCTAAGCGTGGCCTGCTGCACAAGGTCTTCAAAGGGAAAGAGGATGATGATAAGGCCCCTACTGTGGATGAGGTAGAAGAATCTGATGAGACCCCCATAGAGGAGGAGAAGATAGAGATTCCTGATGATGTCCCTGATGAACTTAATGAGATGGAGCTCTCTAGCTTCAAGGAGACGGTGAATCGGGCTGTCAAAGATGTCAAGGAAGCTACCAACTACTATACCAAGAAGATTACGGATCCAGATTCTTTAGAGAAAGAGAGGATTGAGAAAGAAAAGAAGGAAGCTTCGAAGCGTGAGGCCGAGCTCAAGAAGAGTTTTATCACAAGGCTTTCGGATTCGTTCACAAAGAAGGTGCTCTCTGAGAAAGCTTTCAATGACTTATTCTGGGAGCTCGAGATTACTCTGCTCGAGAACAATGTTGCAGTTGAGGTCATCGAACTAATCAAAGATAAGCTCAAGTCCAAGCTAGTTGACAGGCCAATAGCCAGGAAAGACATATCTGGTGAGATAGAGAACACACTGCGTTCTGCCATAGAAGAGATACTTGACAAGGAGAAACCTGATTTCATGGCTGACATAAAGTCGAAACGCCCCTATAAGATACTCGTCGTGGGTGTCAACGGCTCTGGGAAGACGACAACCATAGCCAAGCTTGTGCATAAGCTGAAGAAGAATGGTTTCTCTTCTGTGCTCGCAGCTTCAGACACGTTCCGAGCCGCAGCGATCGACCAACTCCAAGAGCACGCAGACAAATTGGACACTAAGCTCATCCGTCATGATTATAACTCTGATCCGGCTGCTGTCGCTTTTGATGCCATAAAATATGCCGAGGCGAAGAAGCTCGATACTGTCATAATAGATACTGCAGGTAGGCTCCATTCCAACTCTAACCTCATGGACGAGCTCAAGAAAGTCCATAGGGTATCAAAGCCGGACCTCACCATTTTCGTGGGAGAGTCCATAACCGGGAATGATTGCCTGGAACAGGCCAAAGAGTTCCAGAAGGTCGTCGATTTTGATGCTATCATACTGAGCAAGGCTGACGTCGATGAGAAGGGCGGGGCTGCGATATCTGTCTCCCACATAACCCAGCGTCCTGTCTTATATCTGGGTGTCGGCCAGGGCTATGATGATATTGAGGAGTTTGACAAGTACAAGATAATGTACAGGCTCTTCGATGATTCTTGAGTTCCACTGCACAGGACTTCTTTGCGCATATCTTTTAAGGCACACTCATGCCTCCATGATATGCTGAGAAATAGCTTCATCATCCTGGAGAAGATATCGTATGGCATGGAACAGAGGATATGGCGCCAAGGTATCAGGACATGGAGTGATTTCATTGCTGCAGATAATGTGGAAGGTGTCTCCTCTCTCAGGAAGAAGGCTTACGACCGTGACCTAATCAAGGCAGAAAATAATCTTGCTTTGGGGAATATCGGGTTCTTCTCTGAGCGGTTGCCTAGCACAGAGACCTGGCGCCTGTATAAGGAGTTCTACAGCTCTTGTATATTCCTGGATATCGAGACGGGCTACTATAGGGATGATGTTGTCATTATCGGGCTTGGTGATGGCGATGTTGTCAGGCATCTTGTGCAAGGCTTCAATCTCAATCAAAAAGAGCTGACAGCATTCCTTGAAAGGTTTCCAATAGCAGTGACGTTCAATGGCGCATCATTTGACATACCTATCCTGAAGAGACGTTTCTTGCGGAAGATGAGATGGCCCATCGCCCACATCGACCTTAGGCACCTCTGTTTCTCTCTCGGCTTCTATGGAGGGCTGAAGCAGATAGAGCATGATCTTGGTATCTTGAGAGAATATGCGCATTCATATGGCAACCCAGACCCTGTATCGCTCTGGCATGTCTGGAGGGAGTCTGGGGATGAGAGATGCATGGAGGCCTTGCTCGAGTACAACTCTCAGGATGTCTCGAATCTGATGTCCATACTTGATATCATGTATTCACGTAGAATTGCTTCAATAATCGAATAGCTCTTTCTGTCTGCTCCCTTCTGAGAGCTCGTCAAGATTGGTGTCATAGAATGCTAGCACAGAGTCTGCAATGGGCCTTATCTGCTTGTCGATGTAGTGATCGTAGTCTAATGGATTCTCCCATCTTTGTATGGGTTCGGGACCCTCGACTGTTATGTAATACTTGATGACGTTCGAATCCAATCTGTCCAGTTTCCTCGCAGCCTTCACATGTGGTGGGGTGGTCTTCGTGTACGAGGACAGGTCTTTCCTGAGGCCTTTCACGTATATCATCAGATCATCATATTTCCCTTTCCGGATGTCCTTTAGGAAATCTTTCACATAATCAATCACTGGCTTCTCATGGAATATCCTGTCGAGGAGCTCTAGCTGGAACTTCTTGGCCAGTTCTGTCCAGTCTCGTCTCACAAATTCCAGGCCTGTGAAATCCATCTTCTCTTTTCTGTCCTTCACAAGGAGCCCTGCATACCTCTTCTTGGCGCCCTTGCTCTCTTCTCCCCTCTGTCTTGGGAAGATAATCTTCCGATAGTTTTTTTCGTACTCTAGGTATAGTGCAGATTCTACCCCATAGTTTTTCTTGACCCAATCATCATAATATCCATTCATGTCTTTCTCTAGCTCTTCTCCCTTCCTGTGCGACTCTTCAGTATCCTCTGACTTGGTATCTATGAAGACGGAATCAGTGTCGGAGTATATGACCTCATATCCTTTGTTGCGGATTTCCTTTGCTGTGTTCTGTATGATATATTGCCCGAAGTATGTTATGGCATTGCTTATGCTCATGCTGAAGAACCTGCACCCAGGGTTTCCGAGTGCTCCATAGAAAGAGTTCATGATGATCTTGATGGCGAAGCTGGCAATCTCATCATTATCCTTCTTCACTTCTTCCCTATGTCTCATCTGCTCCCTTATGATGGATGGGAGTATGCCCTCTTCCTTCCTGAAGAGTGCGCCGTTCGGCGCTTCGATAGCATCTTCGCCCTTTTTTTTCTTCCCTATCAGAGAGACTGGGTCTATGTTGAAGGTTATCATTATGCTGGGATACAGGGATTTGAAGTCCATGACGATGACATTGTTGTATATACCTGGCTTGGGTTCCATAACATAACCGCCTTTGCCTGGCGCTTCTTTCTCGTTATCGCTCAGTGAACTGCAAACTATGCCCCTCTGTCTTGCAGCCCTTATGTACAATGAATCGAGTGTTGCTACACTCGCCTGTATCCTGTCGAGTGGCATGCCGGTCAGCATGCTCCTCTTTATGCTCAATTCTATAATCTTCTTCTTGTTCAGGATCTCTATGACCAGTTCAGAATCTTTCGCGTTATACTCGATCAGCTTTTCCGGATGCTTATCATAGAGCTCCTCTATCTCTTCACCTTTTGTCTCGGTATTGTTGATGAGCTTCTTGTCATCTAGTACTTCTGAAGCGGCAGTATCCAGCTTGTAGTCTGTCAGCCTTATGAAATTGTTCTTCAACAGAGCGATCCCATCAAGTACCATCCTCCCAGGTATGTCAGCCTTCGAGTCTTTCATGAACTCTCCTGAGAAAGTGATCCTGTTCTTCCATTCCGCACGACCCCAGCTGATTGCTTTCTTGCTGCTCCTAAGATGGTCGTGTATAACCTTGACGTCGAAATCAATGAGATTCCATCCCGTTATTATATCTGGGTCGAGCTCTTTTATCAGGGATGAGAACCTTGTCACCATCTCTCCTTCTGTGGCGAAGCTCTCTGCGTCCTTGACCTTCTTGTCCGATACGATCATGTTGTGTTTTTGTCTCTTGCCTTCAGCATCCATGAAGTGCGAGGCGATTGAGAACATGCTCTTCCCATACCTGTCTGTCTCTATATCGAAAGACAGGACAGATAATCTCGGCTGGTACCATGCATCGCTCAGTTCTGGCTCCAGGAAGACAAGATCGCACGTCAGCCCATCCTCGATGATATGCTCAGGGAGCTCAGCTCCACTTTTCCTTAGGTCTATAGGTTCGCCTTTAATCGACATGGTGCCCTTGATGCCTCTGTCCATCATGAACCTATATTCGAACCTTATGTCCGCCTCATAGCATCTGATCCCCTCATTCTCGAAGGCTTTCCTTGCTGTGGGTATGTCTTTCGGGATGCTGAGCTTCATGATGCTCATACTCTTCTTGGCGAAATCAACAAGCCTGGTGCTCTCCAGCTCGCATCTGCCAGTGATCTCAAGGCCATCCAATACTTCTTTAGCCTTCTTTGAATCACTTTTCTTGATATAGAAATACGGTCTGTATTTGTTTATCGTGACGAACGATTCTCCACTTTTCAGCCTGCCGAAAAGGTATACGTATGAATCCTCTCCGGAGACCTTGTATGTGGGATGGACGACAAAGCCTTCTCTTTTCTCTCCGCTCATGGTGATACCTTCCTTTTCAGCTCGGCGTAGCTCTCCATCATGTTTTCGAAGAATCTTTTGGAGATATTTTTTGTGTTTTTTGTTATGTATCCTGAAGGGATATTGTTCTTCTCCATATATATCCTCTTCCCGAGGTTGACCATGAAGCTTTTCTTATACTCCTTGAAATATTTCTCGATACTGGCCTTGTATTCCTCAACAGCCTTGGCTAGCTCAATCTGTTCGTTAACTTTCTTCATGTCCAGGAAATCTCCCTTTTCCTCTATATCACGTATCTTCTTCTGTATAAATGGGAGGCTCATGTTGACATTGAATCTCTGCTCAATCTCTTTCCCTATGCTCATCATACTCTGCTTCAGACCTTCAATGGCCTTCTCTGTGTTCGCTTCTATAGTCCTCTTAGGCACTCCTTTCTTCAGTGCATTGCCTACATTCTCCATATAGAGGCTTGTCAGGGTGTTCATCCCTTCGAAACAGGCTCTTACCTTCCTCTCAGCATGCCTGTCCACATATTCTCTTATCATCAGCTTATCGCTCTTGTTGATCCCTACCTGTCTATCTCCTCTCTCGTATATGTTCACATTCAACAGGTTCATCAGCTCTGTCATGAGAATCTCGGATCTTGCGATATCCTTTTGCCTGAGAAGTGGTTGCATCTCTATTATGAAGTTCTTCTTCTCTTCCATGTTGGCTTCTTCTATATCCTCAACGCCCACTTTCTGGTGAAGCTCATTGAGGATGCGCAGGCATCTATCTCCAAAATTATTGCGCATGAAACCCACTAGTTCCTTCGAGACCATGTTGTGGAAAAGGAGAAGTATGTTTAAAAAGTTTGTTGTATCTTTCTTGCATATCTGCACCCAATACACCTAAATTCAACAAAAAATTTTTATATTAGTTGATGTAACTTCTCTCTTGTTGATTTAAGCTCAACAATACCCTGCTACAGGTTGAAGGAGGTGGTTGCTATGAGGAGACGCGATTTTGATGATGTGTTCGACAGGATCAGGAAAGAATTCGAATCCATGTTCGAAGATTTCGGCATGGTGCCAGGAAGTGGCAGGATGCTAGAAGGTGGCCCTTCAGCTCCAGGCTCAGCTCCAAGTGTACACAATAAGTCTTCCAGGCAGCCTGTCACAGATTTCTGGGAGACAGAGAATGAGGTAATTGCAACATTCGAGATGCCTGGTGTGGACAAGAAGGACATAGACATGAATGTGGATGATGATAGTCTTGAGATAAAGGTGGAGAAGAAAGACGAGAACAAGGATGAGAGTGAAGGCAGCTATTCCTATTCTGCTAGCTATGCTGGGTTCTATAAGAGGATACCACTGCCTGAGGGTGTAGATGCCGATAAGACCAAGGCCACCTGCAAGAATGGTGTGCTTGAGGTGAGGATACCCAAGAAGGAAGAGAAGAAGAAGAGCAGGAGACGGGTGAGCATCGAGTGATGCTGCCTTTCTCCCATCAGTTGGTATGTCTGATTTAGAGAGGAGATGGTGATATTTATGGGTGATGGAGCAACAGAAACAGGTGATGGTCATGGCGATGTCATGGCTCGTGTAGTGGAAGGTCTCAGGCTTGATGTGGGCAAGAAGATAGCACGTGTGACCAGTTCTATAATGGAAAAGCTCGGAGTCGAGGCTGGAGATGCCATCATGATAGAGGGCAAGCGCAAGACCGTCGCTACAGTCTGGAGAGCAAGGCCTGAGGATGAAGATTCTTTTGAGAATGTCGTGAGGATAGATGGTAACATAAGACACAATGCGGGGACATCATTGGGTGACAAGGTGACCCTGAAGAAGACCGAATGCAAAGAGGCGAAATCCATCACCATAGCACCACTCCAGAACGTAAGCTTTTCGGATGATCCTACAAGATATTTCACAGCAAAGCTCCTTGACAAACCTTTCGTGAAAGGTGACAAGCTCATCATAGATGTGATGGGCACACCATTGCATTATCTTGTCATAAGCACATCTCCAAAAGGTTTTGTTAGGTTCACGCCAGATACTGAGCTGACCATCGCTTCAGAGAAGGTCTCTCCGGATGAGGCTGAGGCCATGCCTGAGATCAATTACGAGGATATAGGTGGTCTGGGAGCAGAGATTGACCAGATCCGTGAGATGGTAGAGCTTCCTATGAAACATCCAGAGGTCTTCGAGCATGTAGGCATTGGTGCACCGAAAGGTGTGCTCTTGACTGGTCCACCGGGCACGGGGAAGACATTGCTGGCCAAGGCCGTCGCTGCCGAGACAGAATCGCATTTCTATTCCATTAATGGCCCCGAGATTATGAGCAAGTATTATGGTGAATCAGAGAAGCAGCTACGCTCGGTATTCGAGAAAGCCGAGAAGAGCGCACCATCTATAATATTCATTGACGAGATAGACAGCATAGCTCCGAAGAGGTCAGAGACGACGGGCGAGGTAGAAAGGAGAGTTGTTGCTCAGCTCTTGACTCTCATGGACGGTCTCAAATCAAGGGGACAGGTGGTAGTCATAGCTGCTACCAACAGGGATGATGCGCTGGATTCTGCCTTGAGGCGACCAGGTAGGTTCGACAGGGAGATTGCCATAAACCCTCCTCAGACAGATGCGCGCAAGGAAATCCTCCAGATTCACACCCGAGGCATGCCTCTGGATGATGATGTTGACTTTGATAAGTTGGCAGAGACCACTATGGGATACACAGGTGCGGATCTTGAAGTACTATGCAAGGAGGCGGCGCTTAATTCATTGAAGCTATACATGCCTGATCTTAAGCATTATGATCAGAAAGTGCCTCCAAATGTGCTTGAGAAGATACGCATAAAGATGGAGCATTTTGTGAACGCTTTCAGGAAGGTTGAACCATCAGCTATGCGTGAAGTCCTCATACGTAAACCTGACACAAGATATTCTGATATTGGCGGGCTTGAGGATGTCAAGCGAAAGATGCAAGAGGTTATCGAGTGGCCACTGAAAAGTGGAGAAATGTTTAAAAAAACAGGCATTACCCCGCCGAGAGGCATAATACTCTCAGGGCCGCCAGGTACAGGTAAGACGCTTTTGGCAAAAGCCGTCGCGAATGAGGCAGAAGCCAACTTCATATCTGTCAAAGGCCCCGAACTCATAAGCAAATGGGTGGGTGAGTCAGAGAAGCATGTCCGAGAGATATTCAAGAAGGCGCGCCAGGTTGCACCTTCTATAATATTTTTCGATGAGTTCGACAGCATAGCATCCACAAGGTCGGATTCGTCATCTTCCGGTTCGGAAGAAAGGGTTGTCAATCAGCTGCTGACTGAGATAGATGGTATCGAGGAGCTCTCTGGAGTTACAGTGATTGCTGCCACAAACAGAGTGGATCTCATCGATCCTGCATTGCTCCGTCCTGGTCGTTTCGATGAGATAATAGACCTCGACCTCCCTGACAAGGAGACGCGCAGGAGAATCATCGAAGTCCATACGCGAGATATGCCGGTCAGCGGAGTGGATCTCGAGAAGATCGTGAGTTCCACAGAGTCCTTGAGCGGAGCAGACATTGCCAGTATCTGCAAGAGCGCTGGCATGAATGCTATACGCAGGTCCATGTCAGAGGGCGTGCAAGAGGTCAAAGTCCTCGATGATGACTTCAGGGCAGCTGTGGACAAGGTTAAGAACAAGCTGAGCAAGACCCAGAGCAATGTGAGCTACATTGCCTGAGATGTCATTGTAAGAATGTATGAAAAGAACAAGGAGGTAGAGAAAATGGATGTGAAGCCTTTAGGTAATCGTGTTATCATAGAGCCTATCAAGAAAGAGGCAAAGACAAAGGGTGGGATCTATCTGCCTGAGACTGCTCAAGAGAAAGAGAACACCGGTAAGGTAGTGGCTATCTCTGATAGCATCAAGGACTGCCAGTTCGCTGTAGGCGATACTGTGATGTTCGAAAAGTTCAGCGCGAAAGAGATTTCGGATGGCGATTCTAGGTATGTCGTCATAGACTACAAGGATGTGCTAGCAAAGCTCAGCTGAACCTTTTGTATAACCGATGTTCAGCATGAAGTGGATGCATGAGACCATATGCTCTCATGGCCTATGAAGAATAATATGACTATTTTGATGATAAGGAGGGTTTTACGATGGCAAAACAGATATCTTTCAGCCATGCTGCAAGGACAAAAATCATGGATGGAGTTAATCAGATAGCTGATACCGTAAAGGTCACGCTTGGACCAAAAGGTCGGAATGTGGTCCTTGACAAGGGCTATGGAAGCCCGACAATCACCAATGATGGTGTGACAATCGCTAAGGAGATAGAGCTAGAGGACAAGTTTGAGAACATGGGTGCGATGCTTCTCAGAGAAGTGGCCTCTAAGACCCAGGATGTCTCAGGAGACGGCACCACGACAGCCACTGTCCTGGCACAGGCTATGGTCCGTGAAGGCATAAGGAATGTTGCAGCAGGCGCAAGCCCTATAGCCATAAAGCGTGGTATAGACAAGTCCTCTGCAGAAGTCGTGAAATCCATAAAATCCATGGCTGCCAAGGTCAACACAAAGGAAGAGATATCTCAGGTAGCTAGCATCTCTGCCAACAATGATGAGGAGATCGGAAAGCTCATCGCCGATGCCATGGAGAAAGTCGGACATAATGGTGTCATAACGGTGGAGGAAGCAAAGGCTCTGGAGACTACACTCGATGTCGTAGAAGGAATGCAGTTCGACAGAGGTTATCTTTCGCCATACATGGTCACTGACAATGAGAGGATGGAGGCAGTACTCGAGAACCCTCATATATTGGTATTCGACAAGAAGATAGAGTCAATGAAGAGCCTTGTGCCTGTACTCGAGCAGATAGCTCAGGACAACAAGCCTCTGCTCATCATCGCTGAGGATGTCGAGGGTGAGGCATTGGCGACGCTTGTCATCAACATACTAAGAGGAGCACTCAAGGTTGTCGCCGTCAAGGCTCCAGGCTTCGGGGATGACCAGAAGGAGATGCTTGAGGATATCGCAGTGCTTACTGGTGGACGTGTCATATCTGAGGAGAAAGGCATGAAGCTTGAGCAGACCACTATATCTGACTTAGGTACTGCGAAGAAGGTCAAGGTTGACAAGGAGAAGACGGTCGTCATAGAAGGCCAAGGTGATAAACAGGACATCGACAAGCGTGTCTCGATGATCCAGTCCCAGATTAAGATGACCGACTCTGAGTTCGAGAAGGAGGATCTCCAGAAGCGGCTTGCGAAGCTCTCTGGCGGTGTGGCAGTGATAAATGTCGGTGCTGCTACTGAGACCGAGATGAAAGAGAAGAAGATGCGCGTCGATGATGCATTGCATGCTACTCGTGCTGCTGTGGAAGAAGGCATCGTGGCTGGCGGTGGTGTCACCTTGATCAGAGCGATGTCAGCATTAGACGTCTCAAGGTATGATGGTGACGAGAAGGTAGGCGCTGGAATACTGAAGAGGGCGCTTGAAGAGCCACTACGTCAGATTGTGAAGAATGCTGGCAAAGAGGATTCGCTCATCGTAGACAAGGTACTTTCCACTACGGAGAACATGGGCTACAACGCTGATACTGATAAGTTCGAGGACCTCTTCGTAGCGGGTATCATAGACCCTGCAAAAGTGACGAGGAGCGCAGTCCAGAACGCGGCTAGTATCGCAGGCATGGTACTTACGACCGAGGCGCTTGTCACAGATCTCCCTGAGAAGGGTGATGATGACAAGGGTGGCCATGGCGGCATGGGCGGAATGCCTATGGGCGGCATGGGTGGAATGCCAGGCATGATGTGATTCATGCCTTTTCTTCTTTTTTTCATTATTTTTACATCTTCTTGGTGTCGATAATCATAAAGTTTAAATTCCATGGACGCAGAAGAATAAACTGATGATATCTCAGATTGCTGCATTCTTGGCCATGATGAATCCGTTCGCCATGTTCCTGTATCTAGGTCCAGTGATGGAAGAGCTGGATAACAAGGATTTTCTGAAGGTCCTGCTCAAGGCCTCATTGATATCTTTCCTAGTTTTTGTGGTATTCGTCTTCTCTGGTGATTGGCTATTCACAAAAGTGCTACGTATAGAATTCAATTCTTTCAGGGTCTTTGGAGGCATCATAATATTCTCTTTGGCCTATATCTTCATAGTGAAAGGCCAGAGGGCTCTCATCATAATACATGGTGACCTTGATAACCTGGCTGAAGAGATAGCAATGCCGTACATGGTCGGTGCGGGCACCATATCATTGGTTGTACTGATGACGAAGGATCTTGGCACAGAGACAGCTCTTCTCTCCATATTCATAATCCTGGTGCTGAATTTTGCTATCATTGCAGGGCTGAAGAAATTCAGGGACGTCCTCTCGAAGAAGAAGCTCAAGATCGCCTTCGACAAGAACATGGCAATACTGCTGAGGCTCAATGGTTTCTTCCTGGGTGCCATAGGTGTCAACATGGTGATTGCGGGCGTAAGAGAGCTGTTTAATGTCTTCTGAGAGACATAGTCTTCTGTAGATTTTCTGGATTGTTTGAAGATTTTCCTATAATGCATACTCAAGCCTCATAAATGCTGATTCTTGTCACTCAGCATGTTCCACATTACTGTAGCTATGTTTTTAGGTATCATTGCAGGCTGTTTCACAGGGATGATACCTGGACTGCACATAAATCTCCTTTCAGCCCTGTTGGTATCTGGCGCATCATCCATCGGGACTGGTGTGCATGCCTACCATATTGCTACGTTCATCATCTCCATGAGCGTGACCCATACATTCATTGATGCAATTCCAAGCATATATCTTGGAGCCCCCGACCCTTCACAGTTCCTGACAGCATTGCCAGGACATAGGATGTTCATAGAAGGTAAAGCACACAAGGCTGTCTCGTTGACTGTTATCGGCAGTTTGCTGGGGCTTCTTTTCTCACTCTCTTTCTTAGGTTTATTCGTGCTTTCATTGCCTCATCTCTATAATGCAATCGGAGGGCATATAGGTCACATCCTAATCTTCCTAGTAATCTTCATATGCATTGATCTTAGCTCTATGGCGAAGACTGCCAAAAGGTTCCTTTTCTTCATGGTGGCGGGCTGCTATGGTGCAATCATAATGAGTATAAGCTCTCTCACAAATCCTATGTTCCATATGCTCTCAGGTCTTTTTGGGCTTTCAATTCTAATTGACAGCCTGCGTTCTGGATCAGAGGTTTCGGTTCAGCGCTTAGATGATGCTGTGCCCGGGAGAGAAGCAATCTTACCTTCGTTCATCGCCTCGATCGCGGGTCTTTTCGCTGCTTTCATGCCCGGTTTCAGCACTAGCCAGAATGCTGTCGCACTGAGCAGGCTATTCAAAAAGATGGACCCTGAGCGTTTCCTTGTGCTTCTTGGGAGCTTGGACACGTCAGGTATGGTGGCATCATTAGCGTCATTCTATGCCTTGGAGAGAGCTCGTAATGGTTCGATAATAGCTGTAAAAGATATGCTCGGAGCAATTGGGCAAGATGTCTTCCTCATCCTTGTCCTCGTGATGCTGGTGTCAGGCCCATTGGCAACCATACTGGCCTTGAGGTTATCAAGAACCATGTCCCATCTAGTTGCACGCATAGACTATAGGAGGCTTGTACTCTCTGTGGTTGCTTCCATAGTGCTGATATCTTTTCTTTTTGATGGTCTTCTCGGCATTTTCATACTGCTGTGCTGTACTGCTACAGGTCTTTATGCATCTTATCATGGTGTTTCCAAGAACTATCTGATGGGGTGCATAATGCTTCCTGTCATCATCTTCTTCATATTCTGA
>CAZTTX010000008.1:0-7222 GCA_964616085.1 uncultured Methanosarcinales archaeon | reverse complement strand
GCACTCTATTAAAAAATAATCAAGGAATTTTGACCTGATGCTGCTTTTCCAGGTAATCATGCCACAGTCCATTCTGAACGAAAGCTATTAAAAGGACTAAAGTGAAGATATCTACATGTGTTTATTTTGTGAATTCCTGTCTGGAAAACGGAAGAAACATACTAATGGTTTCAGGTTCAAGAAGATTCATGAGCGTGAACATACAGTATCCTTTCTTTCTATAGATTTCCCGAAGACTGTCGATGGGCATATGCTAGTGATACCAAAAAAACACTATGAGAGATTGGAAGACATACCAGCTTATATCCTCGAGGATCTCATCAAGCATGTATCGCTCTCCACAAAAGTGATGGATTCAATCTTCCCATCTTGCAATGTCTTGCTCAACAATGGTAAAGAAGCAGGGCAGACGATTTTCCATGTGCATTTCCATATCATACCAAGACGTGATGGGGATGGTATAGAGATAGAATCTTGGGGTCGTAAGGACATCTCGGAGGAAGAGTTCTTGTCTCTTTTCAATAATCTTAAACGGGCATTCAGGAAGATTGCATAAGTGCTCAGTCATCGCATCTATCAAGCCTTCTTATCCTCTTCATCGACCTTTCGCATAGTGCCTCGTCTTCAAGCTCTTCGAAATAGACAATCGGAGTCACATTTATTGGCCTGAATGTCTGCCCTCTCTCTAAGCCGAGGTCCACTCTGATTTCCCCTCTCGATAATCGTGGGACGTAATCTGTGATATTGATGTCGATGTCCTCATGTCTTATGTTAACTCCTTCTAATGCCAATCCACCAGTATTCCTGAAAGAGAAGACTGCATTGCCGTTCCTGTCATAGCAAGGGTTGTCTTGCCTGATGGGTGCGACAATCTCAATATTCACATCTCCACACATACGATATAAGTCATCATATGCGAATTCACTGCAGGACTCGAAAGTGAGCACTACGATTATGAACACGGTTATGGTCACAAGGACGAGTGCTATGATTGCTCCCACAGGGGTGTCTTCTTGGTCCAGTCCCATCTTCTTACCTTCCTTAGCAGGCTTGGATGCCTATACCTCAGTGATTTTCACAGGGCGTCTCTTCTCTCTTCTCATCATGGTTTTCCAGTCGAGAAGGACATTCTTGGCACCATAGTCACTAATCACAGATTGGGCATTGATTGTCGCCATCTTCAATGATGTCTTGACATCTCCTGTCCTTATGAAAGATCCAAGGAATGTCGAAGCAAAAGCGTCGCCAGCTCCAGTTGTCTCTTTGATTCTCACTCTTTGCGGACATGCTTTGTATGTTTTTATACCGTCGCTACAGAAGGCTCCTTTGTTCCCATCTGTTATGATTACCATACTTGGTCCGCTGTCATGTATGCGTCTGAACATATCTTTTAGGTTCCCTTCTCCAGTGAGCAGTCCTGCCTCTTCAAGGTTGAGGATAAGGATGTGTGTGTTCTTGAGTATACTTCGTAATCTCCTCATGCCGAGTTTTGCTTGATAGCTACTGGGGTTGAAGGCAATCTTTATACCTTCCTTGCTTGCTATCGTCGCCAATCTCTTCTGCGTATTGAATGATTTGCCCATCATAGAGCAGAAATACATCCATCTTGTGTTAGTTATATCCTTGCTCTTGAGATCCCTGATATTGAGGTTATCATTCTCACCCTTGTATGTCAGTATGGTCCTGTCATTTCCTTTACTGTCCAGAACGACTGAGAAACCTGCCCTGCCAGTGCCTCTCCGTCCTAAGAAGCTGATGTCTTCCTTATTCATATTCATCATTATTGACCTTGAATTCTCACAGTCTCCTATGCTGCCTATCCATCCGGTCTTCAGGCCCATCCTGGAGAACGCTACTGCAGTATTCGTGCCTCCGCCACCAATCTCGAATTTCAGATCTTCTATCAACAGTTTCGACCCTAGAGGATATGCTATCATCTCTCTTGAGCTCTTCTTTTTGCTTTTCTCTTTCATAATCTTGCTCTCCGTGTCGACGAAGGCATCAAGAGTGGCTGAGCCTACTGTGATGATGTCGAATCTGGTCTTTCCGTTTCCGTTCTTACCCTTCTGTGGCATATATGCTTCTGTGGTCATCTCGTATTTATATCTTTTTAAATGTCTCTCTCAGATATTGAGGACTCATTCGCAAAACTTTAAAATAGATATCCACCATCTAAGATATGCTGGTGATTTCCAGTCCACAAAAAAGCAGAAGACTCAGTAGAGAGAGGAGGTAAAAATGCAAGGAAAAGTAAAGTGGTACAATGTCAAGAAAGGCTATGGTTTCATAGCTGGTGATGATGGTAATGAATACTTCGTGCATTTCACTGGTCTGGTGAAGGGCACTAAGCTCTATACTGATGATGTGGTCTCCTTTGACCCTGTGGAGACTGATAAGGGACTACAGGCCCAGAAGGTTGCCAAGCCAGAAGGATCAGGATCTGATTCGGATTCTGGAAAGGCTAAGGATACTGACTCTGAGGCTTCGGCTGCAAAGACGTCTTCCGAATCCGATTCTGAGGATGAGAAGTCCTCATCGGATGATGATCAGGAAGATTCTTCTGGTGCAGAGGATGAGCAGGAATCTTCTGAAGATGTACCTGTATTTGAGGATGCAGGTGCCGAACCTGGCACCCCTGAGGAGACAGGTCCTGCAGAAGAGGAAGTGATCACTGAGGATGATGACGCTTCTGTATCTGAAGAGGAAGTGTCAGATGAGACTGAAAAGAAGGAAGAGGATTGATCCTCTTTCTCATTCTTTATTTTCTTTTGTGTTCTTGTATCTGCTTATGAGCTCTAGAGACCTTTCCAGCTTCTGCTTCTCAAGCTTGGCTTCCATACTATCTCTCTTAAGAGCCTTTACAGATCTCATGGGGATCAGATTATAGAAGAAATCTTTCTTATTTTCTATCTCCTTCTCGGCCGCCTCGATATCTTTTGTGGTGGCAGGAATCAGACTTTCCATTATGTATTCGAGCCCTTCTCTTATCGGATATGCGTCCAGGTAAGGATGTTTCTTTGAATATCTCTCAAAGATTTCGTGCACATACTCCTTGAACATGACATCCTTTAGCTCATAATGTTTCCTCTTCTTGATGAGGTTATGGCCTATCAGTTTGTCAGGTATCTCTGGATAATGGTCTCCCATGAAAGTACTAAGATTCCAGATTATATTAATCTTTTTTATATTCCATGAAATCATAGGGTGATGGTCTTTCATCAAGCAGGCCATCATCCATGGCAGCCAATGCCTTCTTCATCACCAAAGAGGCTTCTGTCTCATCATATGGGGGTGTTATCATCTGTTTCCATATCCTGCTCCCTTTCTTACCATGGAATATTCCATACATGTGTTTCAGTACGGGCAATGAGCGTTCTCCTTTTGTCTCAAGCTCACGTGCGTATCTCATCATGTATTCTATGAGCTCACGTCTTGTAGGCTTATCATCGTCCGTGCTTTGGGTGATGTTTTTCCCATCAATCAGGTCATCAAGGAAACAGAGCATCATGGGATTCTCATAAGCAACTCTGCCTATCATAACTGAGTCTACAGCTTCCAGATGGTGGCTTATCTCATCCAATGACCTGATGCCACCATTGATTCCGATGTGTAGTTCAGGGAACTCTCTCTTGATGCGATGCACCTTATCATGCTCTAATGGTGGTATGCTCCTGTTCTTTGCAGGGTCTAATCCCTTAAGCACAGCTATCCTTGAGTGGATTATGAACTTCTTGACTCCCGATCTACTGACATCCTTTATGAACTCCTTGAGTCCATCGTAAGATCCGTCTGCTCTTATATTACTCGTAGGTATGACACCTTTCCCATCTATCCCAAGCCTGTGTTTTATGCTTACAGGCCTGGTAGATATCTTGAGCATCGATCCAGCGATTGAAGCCACCTTATCAGGATAGGCCATGAGAGATGCGCCCATGCTATATTCTGAGACCTTAGGAGATGGGCAACCAACATTCAGGTTAATCTCATCAAAACCATATTTCTCTAAGATGCTTGTTGCCTTGCATATCTCATCCTCATCTGAGCCTGCAATCTGCACAGCAAGTGGCCTTTCCAAATCCCAGAATTCCAATAGTTTTTCGTGGTCTCCGTTAACTATGGCAGGTGCTGCTATCATCTCAGTATACAGCAGGGTTTTGCTTGTCAAGAACCTACACATCCTTCTGAAATGCTTGTCCGTAACATCCACCATGGGCGCTATGCTTATCCTTTCTTTACCATAAGTATATTTCATGAGATTAACACCATTACCTTAGGTCATCGCCTGCGATTCCTGAAAAATTTATAAATGATTTGCTTGTCTCAGTGATTATGGTAAACGTAATGGCGCACAGAGGAGCCAGCGGTCTGGCCTTGGAGAATTCGATGGAGGCTTTCGTCAGGGCTGTGGAGTTCGGTGCGGACTATGTTGAGCTTGATGTAAGGAAGTGCTATACAGGTGAACTTGTAGTAATCCATGATTCTAAGGTAGATAGGGTTACCAATGGAAAAGGTCGCGTCAGGAATATGTCTTTATCTGAGATAAAGAAGCTGGTTCTGCTCAATGGGGAAAAGGTGCTGACTCTGGATGAGGCTCTGGATTATATGAAAGGAAGGTGCAAAGTGAATATTGAAATCAAGTCACTAGAGGTAGACTATGAATTGGCTGATCGCATGGTTGGACTTTTAGAGAACTCTGGAATGATGCAGGATGCGGTGGTCTCTTCTTTCAACCATAAGATGTTGGCTTATCTGAAGCATTCAAGGCCTGAACTCGAGACTGCTGCTCTATTCGTACGAAAGAAGACTCCTGGTGTCTACCTGAGGAGGATGTATTATGTGGGCACATTCATCAGGAAGACAAAACGTATGGGATCCAGCGCCATGAATCTACCTCACCAGTTCGTCACACGGCGTGTCGTGGAACATGCGGCATCGCATGGCCTAAAGGTGAATGCATGGACTGTAAACGGCGATAAGGTGGTGAGACGCGTGTTGGATGCTGGTGTGGATGGCATAATTACGGATCACCCACAGAAATTCTCTAAGAAGGCAGAGATGCCACTTATCTCATCTTGATGTGGCCGATATGAATAAAAAACTTCTTCCGATATAATCGTATCTCTTTGTGAAGGCATCAAGACCGTGTTCCCAGCATATTTTTTCTGAATATCTTGGGCTGACCAGCCATTCCTTGTTAGGTATGCTCTCAGAGAAACTAGAGCTGACAAGTATGAAGAGCCGGCTTCCGGGTTTAAGCTTGTCTTCTATGTCTGTCAAGAGGTCATTGAGATCTCTGTTGGGTGGATATCTTTTGTTGATTATTATAATGTCAAACTTGCCATAGCAATCCTTTGGAGTGCTTGACGGTCTTATCTTGTATCTTTCAGCTTTTCCTTTCATTCTCCTTTTGAGGAAATGTCTGATGTTCTTCTCGATACCTCTTGCCCTGTCTCCAAGTATTAGGATATCCTTGTCATCATCTCTCATGTCAGAGAAAATGGCCTCTCTGAAGGCTTTCGGGATTCCTGGCCTACGTTCAGCCATGCTTTCAGTCCATTTCTCAATCTTCTGAGCAATTTGTTTCAGCTTCTCACTATTGCCAATCTTGCTGGACAGTATTACGAATACAATTGTTACTATGATGAGAAAGATGAGATACAGAATATTCGGAAAAGTCCCTGGAGACGCACTGAAAGGTAGCATAGACATAGCACCAACATACATCTAATGCATCTCTTGTTTATAATCTTATTTGTTGATGATATAGTCTTGAATGGTCAGCTATCCAACAAGCTCTGGCTTAATTAGAAATATAATAATCGCCTTCTCTGGTAGGCTTCAGCTTACCTTCGACCTCTTCGAGAAATCCTTTCTCCTTAAGACCATCAACAAGACTTGCAGCTTCAGTATCGGTGCATCCCATTATCTTCGATAGCTCATCAAGAGTGCAAGGCCTTTCATAACATATTGTAAGTGCCTTGACTTCTCTGTCTTCAATCATCTCTTCTTTCCTTTCGTCGTCGATGGTCAGGTTGGATCACCTTCTTTGGATGCTCTTCTGGCATCTGCTATCTTGAATCAGTAAGCATATATAAAAATATTTCCTAAAGGCGAGTAGTCGTTTGAACAGTATAAAATATCCTTCCAATATGTATGCCAGGAAAGAGTTCTATAATGTCATGAGAGGGGAAGGTTAGAATCTGCTCAGGATTTTCCTCTTTTCAGAACGTCTTCTTGGATGGCGTAGGCTTTCTCATCAATCTCTGCCATCTCAGCTATTATCCTCTCATTGTAGTCCTCAAGCTCTCCCAATTGTGAGCTCAGCATCTCTTTCGCTTCATCGATGCTTTTCTCTACTATGGTTCCCTTCCCTACGTTTACGAAGACCTTCTTGTCATCTTTAACTTCTCCTCTGATGAAGATGCCATCTGCAATAGGGAACAGCGATTTTTTTCCTGAGGAATGCCCTTTGAATTCCTCAAGCGCAGCTACAGTATGCTCAATCTCTGACGAACGTTCCTGTATCCTTCCCAATTCCTGATTGAGCTTTCGGACATGTTCTTCATACATCTTCAGCTGCTCATATTTCTTGTTCAATACTTCGTCTTCTCCCATAAAACTTTGTTGTTCTGTTTCTTTTTAAAAAAGTGTTGATAGAGCTTCTCTATGAAGCCATCTTTCATATGAGCAAGATAAGTTTTATATATGCATCTGGGTGACCTCTAACCATGCCAGACCACAGTCTCTCTAAAAGCGATTCTGAAAGGGAGGATCCGTTATATGAAGAAAGGATATACGGTCGTTTCATAAATTCCACTACCATCTGCGAGGAGACTGATAGAGCGCATCTTGCTGTGACACTGAGGTGCAATAACAACTGCTTATTCTGTCTACAAGGTTATCATCCTACAATCGAACATAAGAGCTTGGACCTTCTGAAGTCAGAGATTGACAGGGCTGCATCCGCAGGACTCAATAAGATTGTCATATCTGGTGGCGAACCGACACTCCATCCAGATTTCTTGAAGATTGTTGCTTATTGTAAGGAGGTAGGCATACCTCACATCCAATCTATAAGCAATGGAAGGATTTTCTCAGTGCCTAAATTTGCGAAAGCAGCGGTCAGGTCAGGCCTGACTGAAGTGACATTGTCTTTACATGGCAAAGATGCTCATACACATGATACTCTTGTCAATGTACCTGGTGCTTTTGACCAGCTTAT
>CAZTTX010000007.1:0-22225 GCA_964616085.1 uncultured Methanosarcinales archaeon | reverse complement strand
AGCTCTAACCAGATGTTCTTGATGTATCTTATCGATTGATGCACGAAGTGTCTTTTTCCGGGGTATCTCTTGGGAGCAGGCATGTCTACACCATAGCCTCTGAATTCTTTCCCTCGCCATTTTCCTTTCTTTAGAATCTCTGGCGTGAGTTTCCCCATCTCATCCGAGCCTAGCTTATCAATATCTGTTTGTTTGAGGAATTTTTTACCTTTGTCTGTTATGTTTATTGTCCGTGTCTTGATCTTATCAGTCCTTATGATCTGCTTCCGTTTCTTGAGCTCATCAAATGCGAATCTTTCTTCATCCGAAAGTTCTGTGATTCCTTTCGGAAATTCTCCTTTGAGGAATTTCTCTTCCATGCTTTCAGTATCGAGAAGCTTGCTTCCTTGATCTGTCAATGAGACTAATAGACTCTTTCCTTCTTTCGAGACCTCGATTGCCATCTTTCTCTTCAAGGTCCCAATGCAGATGTTGAATTCGTTATCGTCAAGCCTAGAATTCTTTATGATTTCTTCTTTAGTACATTTCTCCTTGCCGAGTTCTGCTAGTGTAGCAAGAAACCTTTTCTCAGGCAATCCTTCTTTCGCATAGAGGGCTCCGTTCTTGTCAAGATCTACAATATCTTCAGAACTCTCTTCTATGTCTACAATGCCTTTCTTCTCGAGCCATTGGAGACCTCTGTTGACCTCAACTTCTGTCATCCCAGAGTCTTTAGCTATATCAGAGACAGATTTCCCATCTTCAAGATATTTTAGGATTTTCCTCTCTATGGGGTGCATGGACTTGAGCACGTCTTCTACCATTCATGCAGAAAAGTAGATAACAATATAAAAATGTTTTCAAGAAAGACAATCATTCCTTCTCTGGTTTGACGTCAGGGTCGATGCCAGCCTCTTCCAGCTCTTCGTTCATCTCGGCCTCTTCTTTCTTACTCATCGGAGGTTTCTTGCCAACCTCTTCCATGTCAAGCCATGCAAGCTCGAAGAGCTGCTTCAATGAGTTGGCAAAGAACGGAGTGTTCACCCAGATCCCTACATCATAGGTGGGGTGTACGTCCTGATCATTCATTACCATGAAGACCAGCTCTTTCCCATCTACTACGCAGAACCTGCCAAGATGTATATCTGTGTGTCTGACCTCTGCAATACCATCGAGGTCTTTCACTACTTCCATAGCCTCTTCAGTGATGGGCGCCGCTACCTTTATGTCTACGCCCCTCTTGTTCAACTCTTCGAAAGTTCCTTTGAGCCCTTCTATCTTTCGCATGAGGCCTGGTGTGGTTGTAAGTATTATAACAGACTCTTCCGCGTTCCTTATAGTGAGCTCAAGATGGTTGTATAGGTTGTGCCTTCCTCGAAGGCTACCTGAGAGTTCAGCAGGTTCAATCAAGTCAACCCCTTTTGAATGTAAGGTGTTGAGTTCTTGGAGCAGTTCGGTATCTTTGAGCTCGTTAAGAAGACCTACCTTGTCTTCCGCCTCTTGTCGCATGTTCTTCTTGACACGTTCAAGAACTTCTGTGGGTGGGACCGCAATGTACTTTATGGGTTTGCCGAGCTTCATCACGACGAAACCTTTCTTCTCCAGAGACTCCAGCACATCATAACTCCTGGATCTTGGTACATTGGCGATGTCAGAAAGCTCGCCTGCTGTAGAGACTCCTCTTGATAGGAGTGCAGCCCATATTTTCACTTCATATAGGTTGAGCGAGAAGTATCGTCTCAGCTTGTTCAAAAACTCTTCTTTCACAATCATTATCAGTCCGCCTCCTTCAGCAGAAGTTTAATCCACCCTTGTCCTCATAGAGACAAGCTCATATAAATAACTTGCTTTTTTTCATCCCTCATGGATTACTACTCACGTTCGTGACTTGAGGAGTATGAAAGAAGATAAGAAAATTACTTTAAATGTTTTGTGGTGGTCTATAGCTTGAATCGTGTCAAGGCCGCAATGCCTCCAAGACCATCAAGCTGCTTTCCGCCTTCGTGTTCTGATGATATTATTGATATCTTGCCATTACTTTTGTCCACTGCTCTCATGGTCTCTTCGAGCTCTATGAAGTTATTCCCTTCACGCATCTTCATTATCAGACCATCTGTCACAAGGAGATCCTCAACAGCACCCATCTTTGCAGCATCATTCACATGATCAATCCCATACTCTGCATTCTCAGATCTTGATATCTTGGAAAGCAAGTCTTCTACAAGTGATGTCTCGAGTGCGAACCTCTCATCTTTAAGCGCTTGCTTGACTTCATCTTTAGCGATTATCTCAGTGATGCCGTTCTCGCCAGAAGAGCTACAGATTGTGTATATCACTTTTACTCCTGTTCCTTCCAGCTTACTCTTTGTCTCTTGCTTGACTTTTTCCGACCAGAACGGCACTGTGCCTATGACTATTGCAGAGAAACCCTCGCGCGATACCATCTCTTTCATCTTCTCTGCAAACTCCTTGAAGAACTCCTTCTTGATGTCTTCCGAGTAATCTTTCTTTTGTACTTCCCCTTTGAGTCTGGCCACAATCTCATAACCATACTTCTTCAGTCTGGCGATGACAGCTTCTCCCCTGTCGATTGAGCAGACTAAGGTATTGGTCGCCACATTCTTCGTCGCTTCTTCAAGCTTCTCTCTCTGGTAGCCCAAGAAGCTACAATCTTTCTTATTGATGCTGACAGTACTTCCTTCTGCGACATCGAGTGAGTGGTAGTCACCGGCAGAAATGTCTTCTTTACCTTCTCTTATCTTGCCGTTTATTCTGAGCCCTCCTGTACTCTTCGAGAATTCCACTTTCTCGCAGACCACTTCTAGCCATAGTTTTCTCCTGATGACTTTTGCTTTCCTGTCATCCTCATTACCCAATTTGATTTTCCTCTCTGTATTAGTGCCTATAGCATCGCCTGACTCAATCACATAAGAGAGATACCATAAGTCATCTAGGTTCTGTATCTCTATCTTCGCAAATCCTTTTTTCAGGTCTTTCTTAAGCATCCTCATATAATACACCTTTTGGCCTTTCAAGGGCTCTATCCTTAAGTGGAAAACCAAAACTTATAAATATACCTCTGACAGAAGATACATCAGATGAATCTGAGCTCAGAAAAAGGTTTTCGTAGGACTAAATGTGCCAATCAGACTAAACAGACTTCTACTTCTACACGCATCTTCTCGACTCGAGCACAGAAAGATGCTTCGTCAGCCGCGAACCTTATCGCATTGCTAGGACTCTTCATGATAATGTACATACTTTTCGTTCCACCTGCAGAACGTGAGGCATTGCTTGATGATCCTCCTGTCGAAGATCCTGATACTCCTCATGTCGGAAGGCTCGTCAAGACATTGATTGATGAGGAGCCCGGGGAACTCGTACGATCTCCAGCTGAGGATTTCGAATATTCATTACCTTCTTTCACTCTCAGAGAGTCGACTTATTCCGAAGTCTTACTATCCGAGAATCCTTTTGTGGTGAGGAGGAGCTGGTTCTCAGACTCTGCGAAAGAGCTCGAGTTCTCTGTACCTTCCGTAAAAGATACTGTGCGGTTGCTGCTTACTTTTGAGGTTGGCAGTAGGCCTCGTGGCGATCTTGAGATACTTTTGAATGGTTATCGGATATATCATGGGTTGCCCGATGAGGGTCCTATGGATCCTATAGAGATTCCTAGAGACAAGCTTAGGGATAAGAATCGTCTCACATTACGCTCATCACTCCCTGGACTCATGTTCTGGTCTGCCACAGAATTCAGGATACGTGGGCTCAAGCTTGCGGGCGATTTCTATGATCCGGCAGATCTGGAGAGCTCTCACACATTCTTTATCTCTGAACAGGAGTTGGATGTCTTAGAGAGTGCCAGGATGACTTTCTCTCCAAGCTGTGATCGTGACAAGGTCGGCAGGCTATCCATAAATGTCAATGGCCAGTCAATCTTCTCGTCTATACCAGACTGCAACACATTGAATAGGGTCAGCTTCAATCCTGATATCTTGGAAGAGGAGAATGAGATTGCGTTCATCTCCACCGGTGGCGATTACACGATAAGCTTAGGAAAGGTCACAGGTCGTCTTGGAGAGATGGAAGCGCCAAGGTATGCTTTTGAGCTCTCTGAGTCAGAATATAGGTCGCTTATGTCGAGGAGCAAGTCCCTCAAGGTCTCTATGGGACTCCAGGATGACGACAGGTTCAAGGAAGCTTATGTCTTGGTGAATTCTGTTAGATATTTCCTAAACACAAGAGATGGCTCTTTCGAGCAGGTGGTCGACCCTGAAGTGCTACGGAAGGGCAGGAATGTGATTGAGATAAAGCCATTGAACAGTTTCGAGGCAGTCTCGCTGAAGGCTGGCCTATATAGAGATTGATGTGATTCATATGGAAGGACCATACCAGCCATCTTATAATCAACAGCAATATTCCCAGGCACCGCCAAGGGAGCCTCTCTGGGCGCGTATATTGGTCTTCATACCCATAATAGGATGGATTTTCAAGGCAGGTTACAATGTGGTTCGTTATGGACATCCCATGCCGCATGGTTTCGGTGGCGGTACACGGCTAATCCTTGTTTCACTTGTCTTTCTTGCTATAGCTCTTCTCGTAATACCTATATTCGTGTCTGTGGGGGGAACCCAAGGTGTGATGGCAGGTCTTCAGAGAATCTTTACGGGTGCAGGTGAGGCTGTTGATACAGGCCTTGGGGAATATACCCGGACAGTACAACAGAGCATGGGACTTAGTTATGCTTCTGAGATAGACCAGCATGCTCGGACAGATATAGGTCTGAGACTGGAAGAGATTGGGGCTACCCAAAGATATTATAGGCACTCTGACTCCATCACTATATGGGGTCTCTTGTCAGGGAACGCACCAGGGCGTGAAAGGCGGATGAATGTCGAATTAGGTTGCTCATATAGGGCTCCCGGTCTGGATTCTACTGTGGAGAGGGGATTTATCAGCCCTACTGATAGTTTCATGATAGACAGGGATATGACTCGAGATTTCCGTTGCGAGTTCCCATCTGGCACGATACGTGACGATATGGGTGCACACAGGGTTGAGATATCTGCAGATTTCGATTTCGAGACCATGGCATATTTCACTATTCCATTCATGGATGAGGAGGCATACCTCTCACTGCGTCGTTCAGAGCCATCAAGAGTAGCAGGCATACCTGAGAAGTTCACTTCGCAGAACACCTATTCGCCCGTCCAGATAGGAATGGGTGCAAGGGATTTTCCTGTACTGATAAGGGAAGATGGTGATTCAAGCTCATTCATAGGGTTTTCTCTGAACGATAGATGGGGCGGTATGCTCACAGACATTTCTTCATTCACGGTTATGATGCCAGATGGCATCTTCTTGGAAGATTGTGATGGGCCTATCGATTTCGTTCCTGACGATGTCCAGGAAGATGATTTCTTCACCAATTATACTATGGTTGATGATGGTATTGCTCATCTTGAGTCACGACTACAGACGGGTGATAGGTATGACCGCTTTGAACCACAATCCTTCCAATGCTTCCTCAGCTTTGATTCTGGAGTCATCTTTGATGAGAGGAGCAGACTTGATCCGGTAGAGCTCAATATCTTCTCGCACATAGAGTTTGACTATTCTTTGTTAGAGCGTGTCCATATCAACCTCCGAGATGATCCTGAAGACCTCCGGGCGCGTGTTGAACCATCTCTTCTGACATTGAATACCCAACCTCTGGTAGAGGTCTCAGCTCGTAGAGGTGAACTAGATTCTGCTACGGTGACCATGAGACACAGACCTGCTTCAGAGTTATCTTCTGATGTCATCGATGGCTATGAGTCAAGAGGCATGCAGCGAACAGCTGATGGAGACTTGAGATTCTCGTTCTCAGAATCTTTAGCATCTGTCATTGATGATCTCGAACGAGGCGATACCGTGCTGTTTGACATTGAGGCCATGACACGAGATGGTGAGAGACTGACCACTTTAAGGACATATAGGATACAGAATAAACCGCCAGAGCTGATAGAGGATGGTCTCTCCATATCGATGCGAGATGATGAGGTCAGCTGCACGGCAAGAGCAATAGATGGGGATGGCGATGGTCTGGATAGCGGAATCTTCGTCTTCAGGAGCAGAGAACAGAACCAAGAGTATGAGATTGATGGTGCTTGTGAAGAGAAAGATGAATATTGGTTGTGTATGGCCAATGCTCGGCTTGAGAAGTTTGATGATGATGACATCGTAGAATGTTCAGTGACCTTGTATGATGGTATAGATTACAACCGTCTGGAGAATCGTGTTGAATTGACTCTGACATCGGTAGCAGACGCCCCGGAGGATGATGAGGAAGCGTGTGAATCTGATGGCTTCAGCACACACATAAGAGGCTTCACCTCAGGGCTTAAGGAGAGAGATGGTGGTTTGGAGTATATTGAGTCGTGGCCTGATACTTGCCTTGATGAAAACACCATGAGGGATTATCATTGCGATGAGAACACCAATCGGGTTGTGTACAGGGATATTGATTGTGAATGCTTCGATGGGGTGTGCGTATGAGGTCTATGCTGATAACGTCTCTCCTCCTGGCTCTACTCTTGTTGTCTGCTTGTGACTTACATCATTACGAGGGCACTGGTGAGGATGGTGTTACAGGGACCCAAGGAGTAAAGATGGATTTCATACCAGGGACTACGCCACTGAGGATCATGGAGGATGAACCATACAATATCCAGCTGAGGATAGAGAACAAAGGTGCTCTGGATATCGAGGAGGGTTACCTAGACTATTCTTTTGATAGACAGCTGTTCGACTTCCAGAATAGGGAAGATGTGCAAGATTTTGCATTACAAGGTGATGATGGAGCATTCAGAGGAGAAGACAGAGTGAAAGAGATAAGAATGCATTCAAAGACTATCCCTATGCAAGATGTGACTCAGACTACAACAGGAATCAAGATAAATGCCTGCTATGAGTATGGCACAAGATTTGAGGGCACCATGTGTATAGACACAGACTTGAGGTCAGACAGCTCAGATAAACCTTGCATAATGTCTCCTGTGAGCGGAGATAGAGGTCAGGGAGCTCCTGTCGTAGTGCACAGGGTAGAACCTCGAGGCTCTATGGGATCTGCTGGTGCTAACATAAATTTCGACATATACATTCGAAATGCTGGCAGGGGTACTGTGATATCCCCTGGATCTGCGGAGAGGCTGTGCAGGTCCGAGATATCTTCTGAAGATTTTGGCTTAATAGACCTCTCTGAGATAATAGTGTCAAAGTATAGGCTTTCAGAAGGAGATATAAGGTGCGAGTCTCATACCGATTCTCCTAATCAGTTTGATCTGAGGCATCAGAGGGATTATATATCATGCAGGATATCTGATGAGATTCCTGCTGATTTAGGCACTTTCACAACTCCAATAACTATAAGGCTTGATTATGGCTATCTCCAGAGCTTGGAGCACAGGGTTGATATCGTCGCAAGGTGATCATGGATGAGAAAAATGTTATTGTTGATAGTTGCTCTCGCGCTTGCCATATCGGCATGTGTTCCACAAGATTCGGGTCCATCCTCAAGGACATCCTCGGGAGCAGGCACAAGTTATGGTGTTGATGTCTCCTTTGTGCCTGGCGTTCCCTCTGACAGGTTCTATGTGGAGGAAGGGCTGACGAAGAACGCTAATTTTGAGGTCGCTGTAGAACTTACGAACAGGGGAGAGTATCCTAAGACTGACATAGGTTCGCTCCATGGAAGACTCTACCTAACAGGTTTCGATCCTTCTATAGTACGCTCTCGACGTTGGGATGGCTCTGACCAATTCACGAAGATATCTGGCGTAAGCTCATCATACCCTGAAGGCGGTTCGAAACAGAAGAGCTTCATCGCTGATGAGATATATTTCCCATCACAATCCAGAGAGTATCCTATATCATTGGTACTCAACGCCTGTTATTATTATGAAACGCACGCAACTGCAACAGTCTGCGTTGATCCTGATCCGCGCAGCCGGTCTGATGAGCAGGCTTGCCTCATCGGTGACGTCCGGCTCGATCGTCATAAGGCTCCATTGCAGATAAGAGATGTGAGGCAGTCTGCCACATCAGACGATTTGATTTTCGAAATAGATATATCAAATGTTGGAGGTGGGCGTGTACTCAAGGAATTCGGTGGTCAAGGCGTGATCAGCGACGATGAGTGCCTCAATCCCGATTTTGATGAACAGGATAGGATAGCTGTCGAGGTAAGCTTGCCAAACTTCCCATCAGGAAGCTGTTCGCCTAATACAGGAAGCACCAATGATCCTTTGCAACTCCGTGATGGAGTAGGAAAAATTAGCTGCATCTTCCCGATTGATAGGATATCTGCAGAATCTGCCTATACGACCCAGATGAGTATAAAGCTCAGGTATGGTTATCATGTCTCAGAGAGGAAAGAAGTCACTCTTGTCAATACTGCCCGAAGCTGATATGTCTTGTGTATATCGTTAATTATATAAATGAAGCCTACCTGTTCCTATGTATTATAATCTATTACAGGAGGTCATCCATATGAGAAAACATCTTATGATTTTTGGTGTACTGGCCATGATGCTACTTGTCGCCGGCTGTGATGAGAATGGTGATACTGGTACTGAGACCAGAAACCCGTTCAGAGGCGGCACGGAGAGCCTATCGATAAGTTTTGACAACGATAACCCTCCTTCAGAGGTCTTTGATGATACCCCTTTCTATGTGGGTATCAATGTAAGGAATACAGGCGAATATACTGTACCTGAAGATGAGATGGAGATACGTATCCGTGGTGTGAATCCAGAGGTATACGGACTGACCAATAGCGATCTTATCAAAGGTCCTACTACAACCCTTGAAGGCACTGTATTTGATGTTAATAGGAATCTAATCGAAGGAACGCATGACTATATCGAGTTCGGTCCTTTCGACTACTCAGAAAGCCTTTCGACCAGGATCGGAGTTCCTATTCAGGCAAATGCTTGCTATTCTTATGGAACTGAGGTGGTTAGTGAGCTTTGTATCAAAGAGGATACGCGTGATGAGCCTGGTGATGTGTGCGATATAGATGAGGATAAAACATATTATAATTCTGCAGGACCAGTTCAAGTAACTTCTGTAAGACAAACTCCTCGCGGCGCAAGTAGAGTTGATTTCAGTTTCCGAGTTGAGCATAGGGGCGTAGGAACTTTGTATTCAAGAGGTGCGTCTTGTGACACTTCAGAATCTGGTGTAGAAGAAAACCAAGTATTCATTGATGTGGATGGGCCTGCTGGCTTAGACTGCTCTACTTTAGAAGGTGGTGGAACATCCGGAAACATAAGAGTTACTGAAGGCTCTAGATTAGTGACCTGTAGTCTTGATATATCTGATGCTACATCTGCTTATATCGAGCCGATAAGTATCAACATGGAATACACTTATAGGCAAGTAATAACCAAGAACGTAGATGTCAAGCCAGTGAACTGATTTCTTTTTTTTATTCACTTGGGTCGCTCAGCGACCCCATATTTTTTATACATAAGCTTTTCTACTCGTTCTAGGTGATGCTTGATGGTTTATGATGACCTATTATATCTGGAGGATTCTTACCTGAAGGAGTTCGATGCAGAGGTCTTATCTGTAGAAGATGGCAAATTTGTTGTGCTGGATCAGACCGCTTTCTATCCGAATTCTGGGGGGCAGGTCAATGATGAGGGGGTTCTCTGCACAGATGATGGAAGAGAGTTTGATGTTGTATTTGTGGCAAAGGTGGGGAATGGTGCAAGCCATGAGGTCAGACCTAAGGATTCTTCACAGGAGATGCTCAAGCAGGGAGAAAAAGTGCATGGCAGGATAGATTGGGACAGGCGCTATAAGCTGATGCGATCCCACACAGCAGCGCATGTTGTCTCAGGTGTCATTGCGCATGAGCTTGGAGCAAAGATACATGGAAACCAGAAGTCGGTTGAGAAGGTGCGTGTAGATTTCGATACTGAAAGCTTCGACAAAGATTATCTTCGTGAGCTTGTAGACAAGTCCAATGAGATCATACGCAAGGGAAGTGCTGTCAGGACTTATTTCATATCGAAGAGTGAGATGGAACAGGAACCTTCACTGACGAAACTTGCAAAGGGTCTGCCAGATACAGTAGATGAGGTCAGGATTGTTGAGATAGATGGCTTCGACAAGCAGCCTTGTGGTGGGACACATGTACAATCGCTTTCTGAGATCGGTGAGCTTGAGTTCCTGAAAGCGGAGAACCGGGGAAAAACTAATCGCAGATTATATTTCAAGCTCAGGGATTAGGATGGCCAAAGAACGCCTTTTCTATGACATAATATCATCTGGCGAGATGTCCGTAGAGATTGTTTCCGATGAAAAGGACAATGTGGTCTATGTCTCATTATCGGGCGACTCTAAATCCACATTTCCACATGCAATCCCACGTCGCTCTAGGTGGCATGATGATTTCAAAGGATTCATCTCATGTCATGTGGATGACCTTTCGCATATACCTATAGATTTTGGCTTCTTCTCTCATTCTCAGTTCCAAAGGAAGGTATGGGAAGCCTGTCGCACTATATCATATTCTGAAACTATGACATATTCTGGATTCTCAGAAAGATTCTCTCTAGGATCTCCACGGGCAGTAGGGAATGCACTAGCAAGGAACCCATTACCTCTGTTGGTCCCGTGTCATCGTATCATCTCCAAGAGAGGAATAGGAGGTTTCATGGGAGTACGTGACGGCAAAGAGATTACCATGAAGAAAATGTTGCTTGAGCTAGAAACCCCGAAAAATATATAAATTCACAACCTCTTGATGAATATAAGAGGTGTGTTTTGTGACGTTCAGGAAATTAGGAATGGCATTGTTCGTTTTCGGTGTCCTGATTTCCTTGTTCAGTGGAGTATTTGATTTCATAGGTGGGCTTGATGAAGCAAGAATTCCTGTTCTTGTGATTGTCGGATCGCTTGTAGGTCTTCTCAACATATCAGACAATGAGAGGATGAGTTTTCTCATCTCTTCTGCAGCCTTCATAATCGCTTCTAGTGTCATTGTAGATTTTTCTCCTGGAAGAATATTATTCCTTGAGGGTCTTTTTGAGATTATATACAATCTTGCAGTATTCGTCTCTGCAGCAGCTATTGTCGTATCGCTCAAGATGGTCTTCGAGTATCTTTCAGAGTACGATCCTAAGAGTGATTCTGAGTTGCCTTCACCTTCAGAAAGGAAGCAGGTGGAAAATGTATGGGACGTCATTGTTTTTGTTGCTGTGGCAATGGTACTTGTGATGCTCGTCTTGGAAAGCTTTTTCGATCTCACACCTTTCCCAGGTTTGGCTTCGATGCTTCAGGTCACTGATTACGTGATTATCATGATCTTCGCCGTGGATCTGTTTTTCCTTTACAAAAAATCTGAAGGGACAAAGGAGTTCTTCAGGACAAGCTGGCTTGATATGATTGCTGTGATACCATTATCATCTGCCTTCCGTCTCACAAAACTAGTAAGAGGAGCAAGGATAATAAGGATATTCACGAGGACTCATCGTGCGGTCACAAGGACAAATAGGAGCGCTAAATTCTTCTCGGATAAATCCGGATTCAATAAGATGCTTGCTGAAAAGAACCAAGGAAAGTCCGCCCCTAAGCCTAAGAAGAGGAGCAAGAGCCAATCCCCAAAAAAAGGCAAGACCAAGAGCTCCAGGAAATGATGTCTCATGGATCCTCAGACATCCGCTAAACTTAAGATATTCCACATTTTGGGTGCAGTCTTCACTCTTGTAGGGTCAATCGTCGGTGCCGGGATACTTGGTATACCATATCTGATGGCGCAAGCAGGATTCTTGACAGGAATGCTTGTAATAGTAGCCATCTCTATATTCTTCATATATACATACCTTAATCTGGGAGAGATAATACTGAGGTATGAGGGAGAGCATCAGCTGCCAGGACTTGTTGGGATGTATCTGGGGACTAATGGCAAATCTGTGATGTTCATAGCCATGCTTCTTGCGGCATATGGTTCACTGATATCATATTATATAGCCTCGGGTGATGCTCTTGTGGCTCTTCTTTCTGGAGTTTTCAATCTTCAGGGTATCTTTGCAGAACCGTTGTTCTATAGCACAGCATTCTTCCTACTATCATCACTCATAATACTCAGAGGTATGAGGGTAATTGAGGATTTCGAATTGGTGATAACCGGTTTCATATTGCTCACTGTTATCTTCATATTTGGGTTGTCCTTCAAGAGCATTGATGTCTCTAATCTGAGCAATTTTTCTCTGACAGCAATACACATACCATATGGTGGTATCTTCTTTGCGCTCATGGGCTTCAATGCTGTACCTGAGGCAATACGCATGTTGAACCGTAGGACAAGGTATGTACCTATCGTCCTTATCTTGGGTGTCCTGGTTCCAGCTTTCTTGTATATCACTTTCTCACTATCTGTTGTAGGAGTGATGGGTTCTGAGACACAAGAGTTAGGTGTCCTAGGGATGGATTCTGTTCTAGGACCTATAGCTGTGATTGTCGGCAACATATTCATACTCTTCTCTGTGGCAACATCCTTCCTCGCGATAGGTTTTGCACAGAAAAATGTGTTCAGCTTGGATTATAACCTGCCTAAGATGTTCTCATGGTTCCTGGCATGCGGAATACCTTTCTTGATATTCCTTTCGATACGTAATGTTGCGGGCTTTGTCGATGTGTTATCATTCACGGGTTCTGTATTTGGTGGAGTGCTTGTTGCCATGGTGTTGATAATCTCTTACATGTCCAAGCAAAAATCACGTAAAGATGCTCCTTATAACATACCGATGAATCTTCCTGTCCTGATAATCTTGCTAACATTGCTTGTATTCGGCATGTCTACAATACTCTTCTGAAAAGATATTTAAACAAGCAATCCCATTCCATACATATGAAGATAAGTTTCAGTTTCCCGAAGCTGCTTTTTGCCCTTCTTGTCCTGTCATTGTCAGGAATGATATACACAAGTTCATTCTTCAATGTGCTTTATGATACAGATTTCTTCCAGGAATTCTACGAAGAACAAAATACTGATAGTAAAGTGGAATACCCTGCGCAAAAATCTACGGAGGTTGTGGCTTTCCTTAATAGTGAGATTAATGAGATACAAGATAAGAATCCTGTCTTTGCGGATCACAGTTTCGCGGATGAAGAAGTAGATCATCTCAAAGAGGTGAGGGGTGTGGTATCTTCAATCAGGTCAGCTTATTATGTATCTTTCCTGCTTTTCATCATATTGACTGCGGGATTTGTGATCTCTCTTGCCATCAGCAAGGATAAAGATGCGGGCAGGAAACTACGCATATTCTTCATGAAACTACAGGTCTATGTTATAGGCATCTGCGCTTCAATCTTGCTGGTCCTTTGGCTCATTCTGACTTTCGGTTTCGGATGGGCCTTCAGGCTCTTCCACGAGATATTCTTCACACCTGGAACTTGGATATTTCCAGAAGGGACTCTTTCAATCATACTTTTCCCTGAAGGTTTCTATGTGGAGTTCGTGTCACAGGTGCTTTTCAATGTTCTGATGTTTGTAGTGATGCTATCTGTACTTTTCATCTTCGTATACATGATATATAAACCACGAGGATCCAAAAGAAAAGCTCACGACTAATTTTTTAAACATATAGACCTTCCCTGACATATGCTTGCTGAAGAGGAGTTTGGAGGCTCACTGCGTTTCCTGGTTGATTCTGCTAAGGATTGGAAGCGTCAGCTCTACAAGGAGAAGGTCTTGTTCAGGAGCATCTTCTCTGAAAGGACGAGGACTGTCTTAGAATCACGTTGCTTTTCAGGCAATCGGCTCCTATCACTCATCGATTTGGCAGATCGTATGATAGGTCTGGAGAACGATTACAGGCTGAACGAACGGGCTAAGGAAAGTGTATCTGGCACTCCTGGGATAGAGGTGCTTGACTCATCCTTGCTCGATTATGACCCTCAACTGCATCGTGGTTTTCCCGAGCGATATGATGCTGTGCTGCTCATGGATAATCAGCTTGCTCAGCATGCTAATCAAGATAATCTGGATAAGATCTTCCAGAAGGCACATGAGCTCTTATTGCCTGGAGGGCAGGCTATAATCTCACTATTCAATTATAATAAGGTCTTGAAACAAGAATATTATGACTTCTCAAAGGTCCCCTTCATCTACAAGGGTGATAAGTATTATATGACGCGTCACATGAAAGTCTTTGATGAGGACATACTGAAATACCTTGTTGATATATACGATATTGGAGGTCATCATGTCAAAAGCTTCAATGAACTCCATCTCATACTGACCAAAAAGCGTCTCTGTGATAGGCTCATATCTCATGGTTTCATAATACACGCTCTCTATGGCGACCCCGAGATGTCTGAGTTCGATGTAGATCGCTCATCAAAGATGATAGTGGTGGCCAAGAAGAAGTGATGGTTGCTATGCAGGACAATCGATTGATAAAGCTTTTAAACAGAGTTTCTTACCCTTCTTTGGGGTAGGCAATGTCTGTTGTGATATATAGTCCATCTTGGTTCTTTGGGATTGATGCTGCGCTACAGCTCGTAAGTGTAGTTGTGGCATTCGTTCTCGCTTATGCATCATACAGGATGTATCGCTTGCTCAAGGAAAGCTCTTACTTGCATTTTTCCTTATCTTTCTTCCTCATCTCTTTATCCTATCTGGTCAAGATATTCTCTGACCTATATGTATACAACAGGCTAGGTGAGGATGTATATCCAAAATTGGGTATATTCCTGCATGAGTTCACGATGATAGAGTTTGTGAACATCTTCGGTAATCTTTTACATAGGTTTCTTCTCTTGCTAGGTTTCCTAGTACTGATTGTAGTCCTCCTGGAGATAAAAGATAGACGTGTGATAACTTTGCTGCTCTATTTCATATTCATAGTGAGCTCTTTCAGCATGTGGTCTTTCCTGCTCTTCCAGACAACTTTGACAATGCTGGCGGGGACTGTTGCAGTGTATTATGTCTTCGAGTACATAGAGAAACGGAAGCCGCTGATGCTGAATTCATTAATTGGCTTCTCATTACTCTTCATGGCGCAGATATCTTTCATGTTCACGTTTTTCTTCGAACGTAGGATGTTTGTGCTTGGCCATGTGCTACAGGCCTTAGGTTTCATTATGCTTTTCATAACTTATATGCTGGTGTTCAAGGAATGAGTTCAAGACGACGGACAAAGATAGAGATAATATATGACATGCTCAGATCAATCCAGAATAAAGGTGGCTCTATCAAGCCCACTCACCTCTTATACAAATCAAATCTATCACATAATAAGCTTCAGGAATATGTAGATATCCTGAAACAGAAGAAAATGATTGCAGAGCGCGATACTGCTAAAGGAAACAAAGAATACATCATCACAGACAAGGGCCTGCGCTATATCGCAGAATTCAAGCAGATAAAACAGTTCTCTGATGCTTTTGGCATAGGCCAATTGTGAATCTGTTTATCAGAATCCATCTCTTTTCAGGATATACAAAATATCGTCTGAGATGAAGGGTTTCCCATCCTTGATTACATATCTGAAAGGCAGTATTATGGATTCTCCCTCATCAAGAGGAATCTCTAAGTCGTCAATGAATTCTATATCACCGAGGGCTTTTCCTTCCATTATCATCTTAGAGCACAAGACTGCGTTATCGGTAGGCATCTGTTTCTCTCCGATGTTACGGCGCTCAGCCTCATCCAGGAAGATGTCTGAAGTCTTACCGGTAGGAGGATCATCTCCAAGGATGCCACCAAAGACCAGGAAGGGGAAGCTTTCATCACTGCTCAGCTCGTTTGTCGCTTGTGGGTCGAGTACACAGGCCTTGTTGGTATCTATGACCTGGGTGGAATTAACACTCTCTTGAAAGCATTCTGCCATGTCCTTCAGCTTGTTGATCTCTTCTTCTTTCAGGTTGAATATCATGAGATTCTCTTTCCCAACCAGCTCAGAGATCCGATGGTACTCTATCATTGACCATTCTGTAAGTTCCTTCTCAAGATGCTCTATGACATACTTCATGAAAGAGAGCAGTATGCCATGATTTAAAAATATGATGTTCTGTCTGGGCTGTGGCACGATTCCATTTTTTTTGGAAAACAGCTTCAAAATTCTCCATTATTTATAACCAAGGTGCTGCTTTCCCGTAGGGACCGTCCCCTAGCAACGCACTCTTTTAAAATGAAACAAGGAATTTTGACTTGATGCTGTTTTTTCTAAGCAATCATGCCACAGCCCAGTTCTGTCTTTCCATTGATGATGGTTGGCTTTCAAGAGTTAGTGTAATATTTCTTGGATTTATGGAAATCTTACTGAAAATTACCAGCAAGACTCTTAAAAGATGTGATTACCGTATGATTTCATGGGCGGAAAAAGTGAGAGGTATAGAGGGACAGGACCTTTCAAGGCGGCAGCCTTCAGCATGTGCATGCTCGCATCAGCATATATGGGTGATACCGCTAACATCACAGACAGGGTCATCAATCCGCTCCTCTATAGGGGTGTTGAAGCAGAAGATTACTTCACAGACCAGCCATTCTCTCTTGAGAAGAGAGTGATCCTTAATGGTGAAGGTCGGCTTGAGACATATCTTGGCATAAGGGGCACTGATGAGTACTATAGGGTACGGCACACAAACCATACAGCGCGACCTATCGATGACTTTGTGGATGGGTCCAGGAAACGATTGGAACATACGCTTGACAGGCTCAGGGATAACGCTCTTTACTGGGGAGCCCTCGAAAGCCTGAAATATGGTATAGGTAATATCTTCTTCTGAGCTACTTTCGTGGCGCATAAGAAAACTTATAATGTTGGATTCCAACACTTATTTGTATGTCAGATATATCACGCATCAAGAGTAGACTAAAGTTCCTCTATCCTGAAGAGCATGATGATGTATATAGGCGTCTGCAGGACATCCTGGCTAGGTATGATTTTGAAGATGTCTCTGCAGGCAATAAAGAGATTTTCTCAGAAAAGGACGCTATACTCATATGTTATGCAGATCATGTCAAGGCAGAGGGAAATGTCCCCCTTAGGACGATGAAAAGATTCTTGGACAGGTTCTGCTCCGACATCATCAGCAAGGTCCACATCTTACCTTTCTTTCCTTACTCGTCTGATGATGGGTTCTCTGTCATCGACTATCGCGAGGTCAATCCTGACTTTGGCGATTGGAGAGATGTTGAGAGCATTGGAGAATGCTTCGGGCTAATGTTTGATCTTGTCATCAACCATGTATCATCGAAAAGCAGATGGTTCAAAGGGTTCCTGGATGGCGAGAAACCATACAAGGACTATTTCATATCCTTCGATGAGCATGTCGACACCTCCAAGGTCTTCAGGCCAAGGACACATCCCCTGCTCACGGAGTTCGAGACAGCTGAAGGGAAGAGGCTACTATGGACCACATTCTCGGCAGACCAGATAGATCTGGATTTCAGCAATCCCGATGTGCTGCTCGAGATGATTGATGTCCTCCTTTTCTATCTCGAGAAAGGTGCTGATACGATACGGCTTGATGCTATCGCGTTCCTATGGAAAAAGTTAGGGACTAGCTGTATGCATCTGGAGGAGACTCATGAGGTCGTGAAGTTGTTCCGTGATGTCATTGAGCACATCGCTCCAGGAAGATGGATCATCACCGAGACCAACGTACCTCACAAGGATAACGTGTCTTATTTCGGTGATGGAGACGATGAGGCACATCTTGTCTATAATTTTACTCTACCACCACTCCTGTTATACACTCTGCTGAAAGAGGATGCTTCGCTCCTCTCAAGGTGGGCAGATTCTCTTGAACTCCCCTCAAACAAGACGACCTTCTTCAACTTCACAGCATCGCATGATGGCATAGGATTGACCCCGTTGAAGGATATAGTGCCGGATGATGAGATAATGGAGCTTGCAGAAGATGTCAAAGAGAAGGGAGGCAGAGTCAACTATCGCGATGTGCCTGGCAAGGATCCTTTCCCTTATGAGCTGAATGCCGTGTACATGGATGCACTAGGAAGCGATCCTGAAAGGTTCATGCTATCACAAGCAATACAGTTATCTCTCAAAGGTGTGCCTGGAATATATATGAACAGCATCATCGGAGCAGAGAACTGGCAAGAGGGTGTGGAAAAGCTCGGATACAATAGGGCTATCAACCGACAGAAATTCGATTATAATGAACTTGCGGAGAATCTAGGCGATGATACAAGTAAGAAAGGTAAGGTCTATAAGGCTTATGCGCGTCTTCTTGATGCACGGAGGAATGAGCCTTCTTTCAGCCCTTTGGCAGATCAGAAGATAATAGATATGGGCAAAAAACTGTTTGCAGTACTTAGGGGTTCAGGGGATGATGCAATCATCTGCATACACAATGTGGCCTTAGAAGACTGCCCCCTCAATCATGAAAAAATTCTCAGCACCTTAGGAGCCGCTGACGCTGTAGACTTGCTTACTGGAGAGAAGATGCCAGAGCGGCTGGGCAAGAACTCTTTTGTCTGGCTCAAGCAAGGCAAGAATTAATCATTCTCTACACGTGGCGCCAATATAAATCCTAGATATACCTTATCCACTTCTAGGAACTCTACCTTTAGCGGATAATCAGTATTGAAATGTAATGAGACCTTGCTGCTGATCCTTGAGCCTTGTATCATCTTTTTCAAGTATTCTATGGAATACTTGGCTTTCACAGGATTCTCAGTATCGCTCTTTATCTCAGTGTTCTCATCTTTAGGAATCTCTACCTTCACCCTGCTTAGGTCTCCTTCTGCTGCTATGGTAAGCTTTGCAGGATCTGCAAGGAATGCGACAGATTCTCCAACTATATCTGCGTCATCTATGGCATCGGAGAACATACTGGTAGAAGTGGTCACCTTTACAGGGAACTTGAGTTCAGGTATCTTCTGCTGTCTCTCTTCCATGTCAAGAAGTGGCAAGCTGAATGTCCTTGTTGAGCTACCTATGATCTTCACATTGAACTTGTTGTCTGAGATGTCGACTTCCAGCGAATCATTGCCACCGACACGCCTCAGGACCTGCTTGAGGTTGCTCAGGTTGACTCCTATCTCCATCTCTTCTTTGAACTCGTATGTGGTGAATGTGCTAGCGAACAGCTTGTATATGACCATGGCAACATTCGCAGGGTCCATGGCAACCATCTCGAGCATGTCCTCTGTGAACCTGAACCGTGCTTCTGACACAAGGTCTGCTATTATTCCTACACTATCCTTTAGATATTTTGTTTCTGAAAGACTGAATTTCATCATTCACCAACCCTTTTCTTGGAAAAGGATGAAGGCTTTATATATTTTATTATGACAGAAAATCTAGAGATGTGGCTGCGTGAGCCATCAAAACTAAAACCTTTATAAATTGCCATAAGTTATGGCATCCATGATAGAAGTTTTTGCCATTGGCGGTTTCTCTGAGTTCGGTCGTAATATGACTGCTGTTAGGGTAGATGATGAAGTCATTATAATAGACATGGGAATCCATATGGAGAACTTCATAAAACTCCAAGGTAGCGAAGATATAGAGAACGCGACCACCAAGGATCTGCTAACCAATGATGTCATACCACATTTTGGTGATATTGATCATATAAAAGGTAAGGTGAAGGCCATCGTGCCTACGCATGCTCATCTTGATCATATAGGCGCTATACCTTTTCTTGCAAAGAAGTATGATGCGGACATACTCTGTACGCCATTCACTGGAGAGGTCATAAAGGCGATATACTCAGACAGGAAGCAGAAGATAAGGAACAATCTCAAATTCATCAACCCTAACTCTTCTTTCAAGGTCTCGGAAGATATTAAGCTCGAGTTCATCAATGTCACGCATTCTACACCGCAGACCATAATGCTTGGCATACGAACAAAGTATGGTGATATCCTATATGCCAATGATTTCAAGTTCGATATGTCACCCACATTAGGACCACGTCCGGATTTCAAGCGGATGAAGACCTTTGAAGGGGCGCTCTGCCTGATAAGCGATTGCACACGGGCATGGGACAGGAGGAAGACACCATCCGAATCTGTGGCTAAAGAAATGTTGAGGGATGTCCTTGAGGGTACGGCTAGTGATCAGAATCTGATTGTGGCCACGACTTTCTCTTCACATCTTGCCAGGCTGAAGTCCATGATATCTATAGCCCATGACAAAGGAAGGAAAGTGACCATGCTGGGCAGGAGCCTGGACAAATACGTCACTGCGGGTGAGGCTGCAGGGATTATAGATTTCAGGAGCATACAGAGGATAAGATATCGTGACAAGATAAGACGCTTCATGAAAGAGGTCGAAAAGAACCCAGGAAAACACATGCTTATCGTTACCGGGCACCAAGGCGAGCCACAGGCAGTACTGGCAGATCTTGCCTATGGACGTATAGACCATAAGTTCAGCCAAGGTGACCAGGTCATATTCTCTTGCGGAGTCATCCCAAATGAAGAGAACCTGAAGAACAGGGACTTTCTCGAGAAAAAGCTCGAGGAGAAGAAAGCCAGGATATTCAAGGATATCCATGTGAGCGGGCATGCTGCAAGGGAAGAGCTCCGTGACCTGCTTGATATGGTGAAGCCTGAGCACATAGTGCCAGCGCACGGTTATCCGGACATGATGGAATCTATGCGAGACCTGGCTGTAGAGATGGGCTATGGAGACGGGCAGATACACATGATGTCTAATGGCCAGTCCATCAGGATCCTTGATTAGAGTTCTAGGCCATCCTCTTTCATGCTCCGATATCCTTCTCCGATTATTATGTGATCCTTCAATGGAATCCCTATCATCCTGGCAGCCTTCGCTATCTTGAGCGTCGAATCTATGTCTTCTTCGCTAGGCTCAGGGTCGCCCGAGGGATGATTATGTGCCAGTATGATACCTGCACAGTTGGCCTTCAAGGCCTCTCTGAGGATGTCTCTGGGATGTATGACCATGTGGTCCAGAGTACCCTTATAGAGCTGTCTTGAGCTGATTATCTTGTTCTTTGTGTCAAGGAATATCGCTATTAGCTCTTCTTGCTCTTTCATGCTAAGCATGCTCCTTGCCAATAAAGCTGCATCACTAGGTCCTTCTATCTGCACCTTCTCAGAAGTTGTCTGTTTCTCTCCAAGAGAAAGCTCAGTGACTGCTTTGATCCTGCAGGCTGTCCGGATCCCTATGTGGTATACCCGTGAGATATCTTTAGGTCTGGCAGTGAGTATCCAATGTCTGTCGAACCTGACGGCTCTCTTCGCTATATCGAAGACACTCTCTTTTCTTGACCCTGAACCTATCACTACAGCCAAAAGTTCCTCATGGCTCAATCTCTTACCGAAAGACATCTTCTCGATTGGAAGTTCCTGCACATCTACGCTTTGCATAAGGTATGCTCACACTTGTATTGAATATAAATCATGTTCTTACAAGTCCTGTGGCTTGTGATTTTTTCCGAAGTTCATGTAAGATTTTCATAGAAAGATTTAACTAGATGATGATGCCGGCAAGAGACATGTTCAAGGAAGAGATAATAAAGAGGTATGCCAAGGACAATAAGGGCCGGCTGATCATAAATGTCTCTTTGCCCAACCAGAAATTTGCTTTCGAGAGATTTGATAACACCACATCTTATGCTGACAGGGACCTCAGTGAGGACTTTGCTGATTACCTGTATGAGTGCGCATATGAGATAGGGAACAGCCCTTTCATCATACGTATAGATTTCCCGAGGAAAGAAAGATCCAAGGTCAGCAAGGAAGACATAAGGACCAGCATAGGCAATTATTTCACATATCGCTCCAATGTCTCAAGGCTGAAGATGAGGAAGATAATCTTCAGGACAGTATTTCACTTAGGCCTATCTTTCGTCCTGCTCGCATCACTGCTCATGATATCGCCTAGGGTGGATGGTGGAGCCCTCCATACTATGATGTTCATAGAAGGGCTTACCATAGCCGCATGGGTCTTCATGTGGCCGGTCTTCTCTGATTTCATATATGAAGTTGTCAGGGAGAAGAAGAATATGCGCACGATAAGGAGGATACTCTCATCTAAGATAATCTTCGAGTTCCATTAGCTTTGATTTTTGCAGATGGCAATATTTCACAATTTTTTTCAATTGGACAATTTATTTTCTATATAGAAAATAATAAACAAAAAAAGAGGTGGCAGGATTTGAACCTGCACCTCTCCAAAAGGAGCGCTCTAGCATTAAGCTACACACTCTGCAGACATTTTTAGATTACGGCGAAAGGCGTCAATCG
>CAZTTX010000006.1:0-22681 GCA_964616085.1 uncultured Methanosarcinales archaeon | reverse complement strand
CAAACCAGAGAATGAATTCCTTTTCTTTTTCCATATTAACAACCTCACCAATCTTGAAACATTATGGACACAACCGATGCCCTGACGCCGAATGAGGACCCCTGTTCCTAAAAGGCCAGAGCATCTATCTCGTGCGTCCTGAGCCTGCTCATCCTTCTTCAGCTTATAGGATGTTGTTTTATAAAGTTTTATGACCACTCAGGGATGAATAGAGGGTTGTTTTGGAGAGGCAAACAATTAAAAATAGTGTCTTAACCCACGGGAGCATGCGTAGGAGAGCATGGCTCACTTTGAGCAGAGCATTTGTCTGGTGCACCATAATGGTCATCTTTGCTCTGGCAATAGCAGGCTCTATAGCAGGCTGTGCAGTATCTATCAATATGGATGAGAGTAGGAACACTTCTTTAGATAGATGGGATAGGTTGACACCAGAACAACGGAACACCCAAGATGATGAAGAGAACGCTCCTGAGCAAGAAGAAGATAGCCATGATAGGCTAGTACACTCATTCTCAGTCAGCGAGATAGGGCATGAAGAGAACATCAGCCAGCTCATGGGTGTCGGGGAAGTGATCGACCTTTACGAGAGAGATGAAGTGGTAGCCAAGATAAGCCTCACAGATGTCATCTCAGGACGTGAAGCTCGATTCTCATTGAACAATAGGCGGGCTGAAAGGTTCACCATAGGGGATATGATACAGCTCTCAGAAGACATCTTCGCCTACCCTGCAGAGATATATTATCATGAGGATCGGGAAGTAGCAGGAGTCATCATGGGGCTGGTACGTGAAGAACGAAAAAGCTATCCGGAATATCTCATAGAGAATAGGATAGCCCTCAACAGGTATATCTCTTCGCATAAGCTTGATAACAAGACATATGAGGCCAGATATGACATCTCAACAGTGAGGGTCAGGAAAGGAGAACGCTTCGCAGAGCTCTACCCGGATGGTAGGAACATCATAGATTTCGACGACACCATGATATACCGAGCTCCAGAGAGCAATAAGGTAGCATGGGTCAGCTATAGCGGTGGAGAAGAATATGTCATAGAGATTGAGGACTTCACAGAGACCATTATAAGGGAATACTTCTGGAGATTCCCATCATTCCTGAGCACAAGGACACTGTGCGTTAGACGGCTTGAGATGACTGAAGGTGATATCAAGCAGGAGAGATTCAGGGATACAGACATCAGGATAGAAGTCGCAAGCATCTCACCGAGAGATTTCGAAGTTATCCTGGGAGTGGAGGATGAGAACATCAGGCTAGCCCCTGGAGAGAACCTTGTGCATGATGATGTTGTCATCATACTAGACACAATCTCCATGGAAGAAGGGATGAGGGCAGAGATCTGTCTTGCATGATATCAGAAATCCCTCAAGGACCTCTGCCGCTGACGCGCATCTATTATCGTGCTCTTCTTCAGTAAGGGTGTAAGGTCATACCTGAAACGTCTCATTGCCAGTTTCTTAGCATATTCAAGCATCAGAGACTCTGAGCCGAACTCGATAGGTTTGGTCTCTAAAGTCTTCCGCACAGCCTCTCGCACCACCCAGACGCCCAAAGAGGCATAATACTCGGTTGTTGTGAACCTGAGCAGGACTATAGATGCCTGACGGCGCTCTGCCTTAAGGTATTCAAGCAGGGCCAGCCTTGCAGCATAATATGCTCCGGCTGTGCTGGATGCATAGCTTTTCCTGCCCCCTGGCCCTTCAGAATCCATGTCATGCTTGACAGAAGCGGCAGGCTCATCAGATTCCATATCGAAAGCATAGTTCTCTATAAAATCGAAGCTCCACCTCCCTGGGAAGAAGAGCGCCAGGAAATAGTTTTCCATATATCCCCCATAGAATGCCTGAGGACCCAACGTGCCTGAATGCTGTTGTATCTCGTCCATGATGCGTTTCCCTAGAGTATCATCGACAGCGGTTATTGACCATCGCGTCGGCACAATCTTGCGCTGCGTGCTCACCCCGAGATTACCCATGCTCAGGATCTTGGTAAGATAATGTTCGTCGAAATGCTTCCTGTAGAGCTCGTTGAGCGCAGGGCCCGCCTTGAGGTCGTCATCTGAGACCACCTTATCGACTTTTGTGGGCACCTTGACATTCTCTGTGACCTCGGCGTCCTTGACAGGTGCAGAAGGACCATGTGGTGTAGCTTCGCTGTTGAAGGACAGGGATGGTGAAGGCGCCCGTTTCAGGTGTATCTCAGTGTCTATCTTCTTAGGGGATAGTGAGACCTCTTTCGATATGTCGCGCAGCTTGTCACGTGTAGAAGAACGCGGCGCGGTCACTGGCGAGGTGAACCTGGAATTGACGAGAGCAGTGCGCAGATTGACAATCCTGTTCATGTCATAACCCTCCTTCGACCATCTCTTAGGATCGTCCACCTCATCCTTGGAGAAATCTGTAGAGAGGAGGCCTACATTGACATTAGGATAGCCATAATGTCCTACGAAGACATTAGGAGTGGTCCCTGAGAAATCCTTCTTGTACCGTATATCCGCAGTCCTTGCAAAGAGCTCACGGGCCTTGAGAGGGCAGCTCGGTTTGTCACAGGCACTGGTCTTGCCACATTTAGGGCATATCATAGGGATGGGTAGCCCAGCGGCATTAAAAATATGATGAAAATTATCTGATGATTATAGATATGATAGTCACCTAAATCCTTAACAGCGCCCTCCATGGTTACTGGAGCAGGTCGCTCCGAAATCCACGCCGCTCTCACGCTTTATAAGATCGTTGCAGTCTGCAAGGAGCTTCTTGAAGCCGTCATCGCTCATGCTACCCTTCTGCTCAAGAAGTAGCTCTGCAAGCTCCTCAGCCACCGTCATCAGCCCAGAATCATGATTATCGTGTTCAGCCACAACAACCACCTCGTCCTGTTGGCTGTGCAAACATAGCACCTATCTTGCTCGAGATGAGCCTATCAGCTTGTGCAAGGAGCGAGAGCAACCTATTCTGTGCCTCCTCATAGCGCGATATGCTCTCATCTTTACGTATCTTCTCCTGGAGCACAGCAACCTCTTCAAGCACGGTCTCGTCAGCGCCCAATGTGAACTCTCTTCTCTTGCTCTCAAGCTCTTCAAGAAGGGAGAGCGCAGTCTTGTCCTGCTGGAGAGCCTTCTCCGCATCAAGGAACTCCTTGTACTCATGTGAGTCCAGGATTGCTCGCGCAAAAGCCTTGACCTTTGATTCTATGACCTTTTCCATGATGGGGAATACCAAAGTGCACTTCTTAAGTCTTTCGGAAAGGCATTCTCACTCAAGAGTGGTTACAAAAAGAAAAGTTTAAATACTAGTAACGACATTATAGATATACACTTATGATTGTGGGGTGGATCGATAATGACACTTGATGATAAGGTAAACTCTCTAAATGGGAATCTTGGGGAAGCAAGAGAGGCTTTCAGGAAGAGGAACGAGCATCTTGCCGATAATGAGTACCAGAGGCTTGAGGAAGATGTCACTGAGAAGATCGGTGGATATATCAGCAAGCAGAACAAGAGAATAGGCAAAGCGACAAGGAAGGCCGAGAAGGAGCTCCAAGAGCTGGATGAAGGGCCTGGTCTGGTTAGCAGGCTCACAGGTAGTGCTGTGAAGTGGGGACTCATCCTGGCAATGGGTGCCGGTATCGGTTATATGAGTGCTGACATGATTCCTAAGACTTCCTATGAGGTCCAGGCTGGCGACGGCATCTACAGGGTAGCCACAGAACTCGATGTGCCAAGCGAGCAAGTAGAAGAGGCGCTCTATGAGAAGAGAGGAGAAGGCGCTTATCTGCATCCTGAAGATAATGTCAGGAGATACTTCTCAGGAAATGTAAGGCTCGAATGAGTCTTGCATCATTTTTATTATCCGATAATCATTCTTTACTTTTCTGATTTTTACTTCCCAGAAACAGACCTTCAGCGCTAGTGCTGATTCTATAATTCCATCCAGATGGTGAAAAGATAGCGTTAGGCCTACCTATCAAACAAATTACATTATGAAACAGATGAGATAAAGTACATCAGAGAAGAGGTTAAAAAAAAGGAAGAGTTGCCTTTTGTTGTCGGGGTTGGGTTGGGGGTGGGTGGTTGTAAAGAAAACGAAAGGCAACTCCCCTCACAATCAATATGAAGATGAAAGGATGAGCTGGAATGCTCATCCCTCAAGCAACTATGTTTGGACTTCATTACGCAAAAAAAGAGTGAAAATGAGCTCCCCAAAAATCCTGTGAGTGTGTGAGGGGTAAGAAAGTAGGTTCTGAGGAGCTCGGTGAAAAGGATTGGCTCCCGGGATCTTGGGTTGGGTATTGGGGTTGGTTGTGGGGGTTGGGTTGTGTGGTTGGTTCAAGAAAAAGCGGGAGCCTACCTTATGAGCATGATCCTGCCAAACTTTTCGCATGAAGTCCTACGATACAAGCAATCCGATTGCCTGTACAAGCCAAACGTATTAGGGGGTGATGTGTCATAGTTGCTTTGTTGGCTACAGAAACATATAATGAACCAACTAGTATATAAATATTTCGTTATGGTAGAACAATATACATATTTGTATACTGATATCGAGTATTGTTTTGCAAAAAAAAGAAGGTATTTTTGGTATTCTGAACCCTAGATAAGAAGTCCGCCAGAAAGAAAAAGAACTGGATTATTCCTCGAGATCCTCTATCTCGACAGGATCCACGAAGTCCATATCTTCGGAGATGTCACCAATATCAAAACGTCGGTCATCGATATCCACATCCCTGACCTCCACGAAATTATCGATATCGTCCACATCCTTAATGTCCCTTGCCCTAGGTACCATAAAGTACACCCCAGTGTATATAAGATTCTGTATTATATTAATGTTGCGGAAGAATATATAAGAAAGAGACTATAGTTCATTCTCGGGCATGGCGGCAAGGTTTTTAAATCCTCAAGAAACACCATAAGTGTGATTATAATATGGCAGAAGATAAAGCTAAACCGGAAGAGAATATGTCGAAAGAGGAACAGGTAGGCTTCCACAAGGGAGCTCTCTCGACTCTCGCAAAGGAACGAGAAGAGCTAAGCAGGATCCTGAACATCGTGGAGCAGCTCATGCAGATGCATGTGAAGTCGCTCAAAGAGCACGGAGTAGACCTACAGCAGGCCCAGCAGTCCGAGAAGAAAGAGGGAGACAAGAAACCTATAGAAGACATCTTGGAATAAGTGCCAAATTGGTCAGGCAGGTAGCTCTTCTTTCCAGATCGCATCTCCTACATAATGCAGGATCTTGACGGCCTTCCCGGCATCATTCTCGGAGTATTCTGATGTCGAGAACAGGGATATCCCTACAGCGATAGGCTTGAAGTGCGACTCGTCCACCACCAGGACGGGCTCACCCTTGGCGATATCTCTGTCGAAAGAAACTATGCCCGGACGCATCAGGTCGGCCCCTTTCACTACAAACTTGACAGCGCCCATATCGCATGTGACCTTCTTCATTGTCTTCTGGATCGAATCAGAAGAATATACCTTCCTCAAAGAGGGCAGCACATGATCCCTAAATCTGAAGAAACAAAGCTCTTTATCTATGAATATGAAGTTGTCCTCGAACGCCACATTCGCCTTCTTGGGTATCTCTGCCCCTAGACTTGAAAGTTTAGAATTGAGCTCCTTGATATCCCGTTTGCCGAGCTGGTCCATGGTATAGTATTGTGAACAGCATATAAAAACCTTTTCTACTCTATGGCTGTGGCATGATTACCTGGAAAAACAGCATCAGGTCGAAATTCCTTGGTTCTTTGTTAAAAGAGTGCGTTGCTAGGGGACGGTCCCTACGGGACAGCAGCACCTTACATATAATAAAAGAGAATTTTGAAGCTGTTTTCCAGAAAAAATCATACCACAGAACCCTACTCCAAGGGATATCTTCCTTGGCGTATGTCCTTGAGCAATCCTGGAAGTTCTCGTATGGAATCCAACGAGAAATCGACATAGTTGTATTGTCTCTTCCTTGAGCTTTCAGCGTATGGGCCTTGCATTAACAATATAGTGGCCATACCGAATGCCTTTGAGCCCACATGGTCCGCTTCAGGATGGTCGCCAATGAAAGCGCTCTCTGCTGGGTCTATACCCGCCATACTGAAGAACCTCTTGAAGCATTTGGGATGGGGCTTGTTGAATCCGGTATCATCGCTCGTATAGATCCCATCGAAGAGAGTGGAAATGCCGAGCTTCCTGATGCGCCTCATCTTGAGCTCTCTAGAACCATCAGAATCAGAGAGCATATAGAGCTTATGATCCTTCTTCAGGGATGCCAATGCCTTCTCAGTACCTGGGAAGGTGGTTATGAGTGATTGTATCTTATCCCAGTACAGGCGCTCTGCCTCGTCTATGACACGCTGAGGTACACTAAGGTTAAGATGCTTGAGAGCGTCACGGAGCCATACAGACCTGCTGTAGAACTTTGGAGACCATCTCTTCCGGATGAAACGCCCCTTCGCGGCACCCAGTTCCTCCACAAGAGCATGCAGTGAAGGACACTCTCTCCCTTTTTTGGAGAGATGTTTAATCACATGACTTGCCATCAGCGAATCTGCAATCTTCTCGTGCTCACTCCAAACTTCAATAGTGTCATCGAAATCGAAGACAAGATTTCTTATTGTGAGCGGCTCAATCTCTATCGTTGCCTCTGCTGTGGGGTTCTTGAGACCTCGCACGATACGCCTATCAATATCCTTAGCAGCCTTCTCAGCCATGAAGATGCCTGTCCTAGCATCAAGGTGGCTTGAGGTGCGTACTACGAGCTGACCGCTCTCTGAGAAATCAGGGTTGAGATAACCTGAGAGAGAGTCTTCCAATTTCCCATATCTTATCTTGAGCCTACATCTCCCAGGAGGTAATCCAGCCAAGCCACGGAAATCTTTGTCAGCCGATACGCCCAGTATGCAATCACCACGTTTGGTAAGAGTATCAGATGCTACAAACTCCAGCGTGGACTTATGCTCTGATAGTACATTCTCATGACCATGCACAACAAAAGAGAATATCTTCTTCAAGCTCATCGCCTCCCTGATCCTGCAGACTTGGAATCATTCTTCTTCCCTGGACTCTTCTTTCCAGTACTTTTCTTGCTATCTTTCTTTCCAGCGCCCTTCTTGCCACTTTTCTTCCTTGAGCTGCTTCGGCTCAAGGATGGGTCTGGGCTTCTTGTCTTCCTAGACTCCCACGCAGACCTCTCTTCAGGCGCATAATCATCCATGAGAGGCTCAATCTTCGTGCCTGCGAGTGAGGAGGTCAGACCTTTAGCCTTCTTCCGCCTTTTCCTCAAGAAGAAAGTGAGAAGGAGCAACAGGATGATGAAAGAAGCGAGCGAAAGGAATATCATCTCCTTATATGTGCTGAAGAGAAGCACCAACACATCACCAGTGTCTATCATTTCATCGTCGGCATCATCAACCTCAGGTTCCTCATGCTCATCAGGGAGTTCCTCCATCGTGACATGAGCATCTTCGTCGGACTTGTCGTCAATATCTCCTTCATCTCCTTCATCTCCTTCATCGTCATCATCAATATCTTCATCGAGGTCATCGTCTTCATCCGGGAGGTCGAGCAAAAGGTCGTCCTCTTCCTCTTCCTCCTCATCCTCTTCTCGAGTTACTGTGAGGAATACTACAGAACTCACACCAGCAAGATTCTCTGCATCTATGTCTATCAGATTATCACCCGAGACCAAAGGTATGTCGCATGTGCCCTGCTCTTCTTCCTCAAAGCAGACATCATCCGAGCCAGAATCATCTGTATATCTGACTGTGCCTGGCTTGTTGAGCTCTACTGTCAGAGTCAATGAGTCCTGGGATGTAACATGTTCATCCTCGATATCCAAAGATATCTCCGGAGGCTCTGTATCGTTTATTGTCAGATTCTTCCATTCCGTGCTATTCGTATTTCCAGCCGCATCTGTCACATCAAAGCTGAGGTTGAGCTGTTCCCCATGTTGGGCAACCATTTCAGGGAATGTCGCAAGCCGATGTGTCTGGTTGTAGGCTTCAAGATCCTCTGCAGTCTCTATGTCATCTCCGTCGGCATGCTCGTAGGTCATGATGACATCATCCATGTCGAGCACATCATTGGAGACTATGATACGAGGATTGAAGCGCCAATCTGGGAAATCAGGAATCTCATCAAGATGGACCTCAGGAGGTGTGGTATCAGTGCCTGCAGTATATGCTGAGAACTCTGTGGTGAAGATCCTGAGCTGTCCTTCTGATGACCTGCAGGGCATATCTGAAAGCTGTGGATTTGCAGTGTCGCAAGCGCCAATGTTATGGAAGATACTTGTGTTATCTGGCTCAGGGAACCTGAACACATAATCTATCTCCGAGGCATCTATAGGGAAAACTATGATAGAGCTCTCAAAAGAGCCATCCCTGAATACCTTGGTGAAATTATGAGTGCGGAGCATGGCACTGACATAGTCGACCGCTGTAGAGAGCATTGAAGATATGTTATCGTCCTCCGTGCTGATGCTGAAACTCTTGTTCTCCCATCTCACTCTTGTAGGGTCTATGCCGCTCAGGTTGAGCGAAGTATCGCTTCCGTCCAAGGTGACAGAGATTCCTACGAAATCATCAGAATGGCCTGAGTCTGAGAGCTCATTCCCTTCGGCATCCCTAAAGGATATCTCATAACCTTCCAATGAGCTCTTAAGCTCACTCTTCTGGACGGAAAGGTTCAGTTCTCCCCTCGATTCTACCTCGAGTTCGAGTATTGCCTGATTGCCGAAGGTATCATTGGCCATGACATAAAGATCGTTCAATCCGGTAGAGAAAGAAAAGTCGTGCGACAGTTCATACTCAGGACTTTCGATGGAAGAGTTGAGGATGACAGCATCGCGCTCGTTTATCCGATAGCTCACCAAAGAGAGGTTGTTGCCTAAAGGATCGGAGACCTGGAAAGTCATATTGTGGGTGCCATTGACCTTCTCGGGCATCTCTGAGACCTGGCTGATGTCAGGAGGTGAAAGGTCTACCAGATACCAAGATTGCTCTGATGTGTTGGTGTTCCCCGCATTGTCCTCTGCACGGAACATCAGCGATACGTTGGATGTCTCTGTGAGATTCTCGAAGGGAGCTTGAGGTTCTCCAGGGACCATGCTATGCAATCCTTCTCCTGCATCATAGGAAAGCGAATAGAGTCCTGAGGGGCCAGGTGAGGCCTCAGCAACAAACTCTTGTGTCCGGGGTATCAGGCCCTCGTCAGGGATGTCAAGATGGAGCACAGGAGGAGTTGTATCTATGATGAATATAGTTTCATTGCTCACCTCGTCGCCCAAGGTATTATTGGCATATGCCTCTAATGTATGCTCTCCATCATCGAGCGGACCTAACACTGTAGTGTCGCAGTCCTCCAGGAGCGTGGCATTCCCATCGCCTAAGACGTACCAGCATGCATCTATGTCAGGATTCGCTGCGTGCGATATCTCCATGTCGAGCTCTGTCTTTGCGTAACTCGTATTCTCAGGAGATATTATGTCCAAGAGCAGAGGCAGGGGCTCCGATGTCAGATTCCACGATTGGCTATTATTCTTCAGCCCATTATCCGCTATGACCTTGATCTCATGGCTTCCGAGGCCATGCTCAAGGCCATCAAAGAGCATCGTGCTCTCTGTGCTCACCTCTGACCCCTGCACGAGCCAGGTGTATGATAAGGGCAGTCCTTGCTCATCCTTAGCGCTAAGGTTAAAGAGGAGAGTTTCGTCACGCATGACTGATAATGAGTCCTCTTCAGGGTGCCATGCGTTGATATGGGGTGTTGTGTTGTATACCCTGACATGCTTGACAATCTCCTCATGGAAGAGTTCTTCAGTAGAATTGTGCCTTACAAGGATCTCATACAGCCCAGGAGTATCGAAGCTGTGTGTATGGTATATATTAGGGTCACCAACCTGTGCCAATATGCCATTGATGAAGAGCTCCAGATCAAGCTCTGCTATTTCCGCATGGGCGGTGATATTGACGATGCCTGAGTCATTCAGATAAGCGTCTCCAGGACTGCCATCAAGGAGCAGTGTGATGTTTGGCTGTGGAACATCAGTGACATTGAAAGTGATGCTATGGTCCGCAAGATTCCCATTCACATCCTCTGCAAGGAGAGCGATAGTATACTCACCACCTTGTGAGAGGTTCTCAGGATAAAGGGCTAGCCCTCCCTGTGAAGCATCCGACATGTATAATTGTGAGCTATCAGGATAATAGACTGTAAAATTGGCCCGGGCCACTCCGAAGATATCGCTAGACTGCCAGGAAATGTTGATGCCTTCCGAGTAATGGAAAGAATCCTCTTGGTCCGTACTGATATTGAGATGTGGTGGTGTGGTATCAAGGTATCCTAATGCATTTAGCACGTGGATCCTCGAGAAATTGCTCCCTGAATTTTCCTCATCATCAATAGGGATGCCTGTTCTGTATAGAACATTCTCAAGCTCTTTAGGTGAGAGTGATCTCGACTCATAGCTAAGATAGAGCTCCATTAGAGCTATAGCGCCAGCAACATGAGGTACAGCCATGCTTGTGCCAGATTTTGTTCCATAACCGCCAGGCACTGGTGCTTCTATGCCCACACCTGGCGCAGTAAGATTCACCAGTGTGTTCCGGTTGGATGAGCTGGCGATGAGGTCCGACTTATCAGTAGATGCGACCCTAGTGGCACCCTCTATACACGCAGGGACAGATATCTCATCATAGCTACCATCATTTCCTGCGGCAACTACAACCGATATTCCTGCATCGATTGCAGCCCCTATTGATTCAGAGTAGCCGATGAATTCATTGTCACAATAATCTTCCTGAAGCGATGAGCCTAGGCTAAGGGTCATAGCCACTATATCATAATCCTCCGATAAGCTGACACAATAATCTATACCTTCTATGACAACAGAAGTATGGGTATTATCCTCACCATCAGGGAAGACCTTGATTGCTATTATATCTGCGCCGGGTGCCATACCCTCAGGATTGCCTGCAGAAGCCACAATGCCTGCAACGTGTGTACCATGCCCACCTTCACCACCATCCATGGGATCATCGTTATTATCAGCCACATCATATCCTGCAATGACACGGCAGTCGCCTTCCTTGAATTCCTCATAAGTACAGCCTCCGAAGGCTGGATGGGTATAATCAACACCTGTGTCCACGACACAGACCGCTTTCCCCTCTCCAGTCATGTCAATTCCAGGGACATCAAGAGCCCAAGCATCATCTGCGCCTGTCAAAGGCACTGAATCATCCAGCAAGGGACGGACTGGCATATTGTAAGATATCCTCCGTATGGAGAAATCAGAGGTCAGCTCTTCAAGCTCTTCTTGAGTGATCCTCATAGAGACCATACCTGATGGTGCAGAAACACGACGGATCCTATCCTTGCCAAAGCGTGATGCTGCTACAGAAGCTAACTCATCGGCTTTTGTTCTTCTCTCAGCCAGATTAGCTCTATCTCTTCCTAAAGCCATATCCTCGAAGAATATCATCACTTCTGCCTCTCCATGCTCAGCCATAGCCTCATCAACTTTTTGGTCTATGATGATGCTCCTGGCGCCATGCTGGAATTCTCTCGAGACGTGGCCTGTAAGCATCTCAGGAGGAGCATAAGATGCATAGAAGAGGAAAGCAGAGAGTACAAGGCAGAGGAACATCAGAAGACGGAGTGAATCCATAGGATTGCCATCATCACCTCTTTTTGTACTGATACTACTAACCATCACACACTACCAGGATATATCCTTTGTTGAAGGTTTATATTTATTTTGGCGTATAGCACTAGAAAGGGCGCATCATTTATAAATAAAAGAAGATTAGTCTATGTATGGAGAATTACCGTATAGCCTATGACAATCTCACTTACATGAACCCATGGCTGCACAAGCTTGCAGCGAAAGCTACAGGGTATGATACACATAATGCGCATAGCATAGATAGCATAGTGGAGGCCGATGAGCTGAAAAAGGTACAGCCGATCAGCAGCATCCCGATGCAAGAAAGCATAAGGGATTCAAGATACTCTTCAAGGTATGATGCTACAGGTAAGCATGCGCGTATGAGAAGCCAGATGCTCGGCAAGTATATTGATGTAGAAATCTGATTAGGATATCAAAAGCGTTAGGATATCAGGCTCTCGAGCCAGTTCCGTATACGCATGAACAGCATGTCGAAGAAAGGGACATTGACAAGCTCGACATTCACATCCTCATCAAGGTTGTAGACTTCTCCCCTCTCATCCTCGTACCTGACGCTTATGCTTATGGTGTTCTCTCCAGGGAGCAGGTCCCTGCTAGCCATAGAAATTAGGAACTCGCGGTCGCTCGTCATGCGTTCGAAGTTCCAGGCCCTGCTCAGGTCGTTCATGCTCAGCATAAGGTCCACATGACTTGGCTCGTGCTCACCCTTCAAGATAAAAGAGAGATTGAAGCCAGAGCCATGGTCCACCTCTGCAGGGACCTGAAGATCCTCTATGCTCACTTTTGGGTAGCCTGAGACGACAAGGTTCAGCTCATCAGTGATGTACACATCCTCATTCTCGAGCGAGAGGCCTATCGGCCACGCACCGACACTTTTCTCTCCCAGGAAGAACTCGACATCCTCATACTGCCTGCCCAAGAGGTCAAAGGTCTTACAGTAATCCTGGAGCTCATGCATGCAGACCTCAAGCCCGTCAAGGTCAAGGTCACCCTGATTATCTATCCTGCAGCGCACAGTGATGTCCTCGTCAGGATAGTAATGCTGCTGGTCGAAGGAGCAGACAAAGGCTACATTGCTGCTGTAGGGCACCTCACCCCTCTCTAGCCTGGAAGTCAGCGCACGGTCAATGTCATCCTTGGAGAACTCCATGCCAGATGCCCTAGCTGTGAAACTCTCCTCTGCTGTATGTCCTGAAGGGGAAGAAAGGCGTACAGGGAAAGTATATATGTGTCTCTCAGAGAGATCTGGATCCACCCTGACGCGCCAATACATCTTGCGCTCCTCACCAGGCAGCAACAGGATCTCCTGCCGTGGCTCATCAAGCATCTCGAGGTGGTTCGTGCGGGACATGGTCATGGTCACAGGGAGATAATAGTTCCTCTTGTTGGTGATTGTGGCTATGATCAGATTATATGAGCCGAAAGAGATGTCCTCAGACCGGGTAGTTATCTCTATGCCGATATCCTCCTTAGGCCTTGGCTCCATGTCGATTATGTCCACATCGAACTCGAGCATCGAAGAGCGGATGTCTATGTTGCGTCCATACCACTGGAAGTAAGAGCTAGGCTCGCCAGAGTCAAGAGTGCTTCTCAGCTTCATGTGCGAGGGGTCTATGAATCCATATTGGCCATAGGTCACATCAAAAGGCACCCAACCATGGCCCGGGAAATAGACATCCGACCATGCGTGCGCTCCCCAGTTGAAATCAAAGAGGTCTGAGTCTGTGAAGGAGACGCCTGAGACATATCTCGCAGGTATGCCTGATGAACGCAACATGGCGATGAACAGCGAGGTCATCTCTGCGCATACACCCCTACGGGTGTCAAGCACCCAGCTTGCGCTCCGTTCTGCATCCTCATTAAGCGTGGAGAGATTATAATCTATGTTCTGGTTGACCCAGCGTGCCAGGGTGAAGACCGCCTCATAATAATCATCTATGCCTTCAAGGAGCTCTTCAGCCTTAGCCCCTACAGAAGCAGCATCAGAATCGATAAGATCAGCTGACTGGAGATAATATGCCACATCTTCACTGAAGCTGGGGCTATCCTGCGGGAAGGGTATCCTCGACCTCACTTCGGAGCGCGAGCCATCGGTCTTGATACGCGCTGTGATGTCATAGTCCAGTACGCCTGCAGGAGGATTGCTCCAAGATAGGATGAGCGCGCCATCATCCATGCGATAGTCACGCGGGGATGTCCTGAAGTCTTTTATGTCCTGATGGAACGAACCCCTCGGGAAAAGATAGGAACGTACAATGAGCTCTTCCATGCTATACGATCCTGTGCCAGGGATAATCTCAACAGTTCCCGACATCCTGAGGTCGAGCTCAGCTTCAAGAGCGTGCAGTATCGCGCTCTCTTCAGTCACTGCAGCAATTGGGACTGCCATGGACAGCATGAGGACTATGGGCAATATGAGCATGAAAAAGGCCAAAGATATACGTCTGAGCATAACTGATTTGCAGTTCTCATCTATATAACTCTTTCGTGCAACACGATAAGGCAGAGTGTTACTTGACAGTAGTATTTAAACGAAAGATTTAAATAATAATAATCACTATATAGTAGTATGTTTCGGGGGCAGGGCAGACGCGCCCATGACCACTGCTTTCTTAGCATGGCCAACCCAACACACACAACCAAAACACCCAACCACAGCCCTGTTCCTGAATCATCTTCCCGGGCAGGAGGACCTGCATACGCGCATGACCCCTCATGACGGATGTCCTCCTCCCTCTTTTCTTACATAGTATCTAACGATTAGCTTTAAATATCAAATGAGTATCCACGAGCATGGGGGATGATGGCAGAGGAACTTTCTATAACTTACGAGAAGCTGTTCGATATCTCGAGAAAGGAGAAGGGTAGCGAAGAGCTCCAGAAATTAGATAAGACCTTCTTCAAGGACCTTATAGGATATATCAATGACAAGAGCAGCATCATCCACTCAAAGAGTGATAATACTGTATTCTCAAAGTCAGAGAAAGAGATCACTAGCAAGCAGATGGAGAACATAAAGAAGCTCGTCAATGACCTCTATATGCGGAGAGAACAGAAGATAATGAACCTAGCTCTCATGAAATCAAGGACTAATTCTGGGCTGATAGACACTTCTGCGATGCTTGACGAGGAGAAGAGATTCTTCGAGAACCTGGTGAAGGTCTTGAAGGACTACAAGCAGAGTGTCGTGTTCAAGGTTTTGGGTGGGTATGAGCCGATCATGCCAGCACAAGCACGTCTTGAGCATGAGGATAAGAGCCCAGCAAAGAAGGTCAAGATAGAGCTGACAGACGATGTGCCTAAGTTCATAGGAGAAGAGATGGAACCCTATGGACCATTCTCACAAGGCAGTACTGCAGACCTGCCTGAGCAGATTGCGAACATCCTGATAAACAAAGGCAGAGCAAGAAAAATCGAGTAGCTCACCCGAAGATTTCAAGCTCGTCATCCTCTAGCTCTTCTTCGTCCAGGGTGTCTAGAATCTGGTCAATATCATCCAGCTCAGGATCGTCCATGTCGTCTTCAGTCTCTCTGTCTTCATCAATGTCCTCTGGAGTGTCCGGCTGTGGATCATCCAACCCATCAAGGTCCTCTGTCTCAGGAGCATCCACGGAACACGCAACTAGCATAAATGAGACAAGGAACACCGAGAAGATGAAGAGTGCATTCTTATTGTATCCCATGCATTGATGTTGGTAGAAGAGGTATATAAATCTTAGCCAAAAAAAAGAATATAAAAAAATAAAAAAGGAATCAATCATGCTGCTCATGGCAGCGGCTCGCCACCTTCTGGCATGTCTCCCATGTCATCAGGGAAATCATCCTCTGGTGGAGGCATATCTCCTGGATCTGCTGGTGCAGGTCCATCATCTGGTGGAGGCAATCCGCCTGGATCTGCTGGTGCCTCTGGCGCACAGCCGACAAGCAGCACTCCTAATGCGAATACCGCAATCATTACATACATCTTATCCATGTCTAAACACCTCTGGATTCTTCTATGGCGTCCGCTATCTCCATTCATTTTTAGAAGAAGCAGACAGTAACATGTCTAGAAAGGGCTTTTTTAAAATTTATGAAACTAACTTGTATATTTCAACGGAGTATGAAACAACAAAAAATAAATCAGGTCTCCATATATCCCAGCATGAAACCTTCTTCTTCTGGGCTTACCACATCATCCTCCAACGAACTCTCTACCGAATCATAGTCGTAGAAATCCAAGTCATCCACCATGTCCATCTCATCCAACACATCGTACTTCAGGAAAGATGTTCTTCGCACCGCCTTTTCCATTCCACATCACCCCATGTGATCTTATAGGGATGCTGTCTTTGGATTTAAAAAAGATTATGAAAGATAAATCATATTAGGAATCTAACGTTGAACAAGGCATAATTATTTTCTATATAGAAAATAAATGGCGTAAAAAAAAGACCCAGACCGTCTGCAAAGCAGACGGCCCAGGCTATGTTAACAGTCGTCAGCCTCCTTCCCCTGTATAGGAAATACCCCTGGCCTCATTTGATGACCCGCCGGGTGCGGAAGCGTGGACTGGATTTGATAGATGAGAATATGTCACCTATCCGCTTATCGCCAGGTCCGAGCAGCTCAATGCCCTTTCCCGATATCTCTCGCCGTACCTCTTCCTGTAGTGTCTCGAGAAGCTCTTTCGTCTCGTCGTCCCATGTGTGAGGGCCTCTGAGAAGAAGGAAATATTCACGTACCAATCGACTGTTCCGATCCTCTACAGGTGGGGTATAAGATCGCTCTCTAATGGGTATCATAGAGTTCCTCCTGTTACAGCACTACTTCCAAGGACTTCTGCCTTGGGGACGGCTGCTAGACCATGTTCACCAGATCCGTTCGCGATGACGCAGATGGTGACAGTTTCGGCTTGTGCAAGGAACCAGTTATTGGGAACCTCTAAAGGGCTGCAGTCCTTGACTTTTTGCCGGATACGATCCCAGACCTTTTCCTTGATGGCACTGACAGGGACCGTCTTAAGGATTAAAGAGAGCTTATCAGGATCCTCCTCTCCCTGGATATCCAGTATCTTTCTGATACCAGAATCGATAGCGGCAGAGATGGCGTCATGCCTCTCTTTCAAAAAAATCTCGTCAAGCACGATGCTCTTTTTGTGCATACTACACTCCTATTAACAGATAAAATCGAGCTCTCCAACGGAGAGACTATTGAACAGAAAATTCATGATGTTTCATGGACTACGGAGCAGGTCAGTGTCAAAACCGCGCGCTTCGGGCAATGGCGAAGGATCATGGAACTTCACATGGCCTTCAGAGAAGATAAGCCTGAATGTCCTATACATAAGCTCCTCATCAAGCTTCATCCTTATCCAAGGCCGATAGCCAATTTCGACTATATGCCAGGACCCAATAAGGATTCTTCCGGCAGCATTGACCTCATACACCCCATCTTTCATGAAGTGGACAGTGTACGGCGAGGGGAACTCATAGCGATAGCCATGTTCTAAATCCATGACACCATAGTGCTCCCACTCGCCTACAATCATCTCTGCAGCCTCAAACCTCGACATATATCTGCCATCATCCGCACTGGATACAGCAGCGACGAGCAAGAGCGCAAAGATGAAGAACAATGTGTATGGCTTCATACATCCTCCTTACAATACCTATAGACGGTCTATGGACCGCACAGGCAGCCACACTACATCTCTCTCAGACTGCTCTTGGGGTGGCTTCAGCGAATAGGGCTGTAGCAACCCTTGTTGACGCAATGGGTCACGATCCTTGAGCGCAGGGTGGTCTACCCTTGCCCTCAGATCACCAGGCACTGGAAAGACAACAGTCCCCTTCTTGAGCTTCATCCTGATATGATCAGGAACCCAATAGAACTCCCTTGGGCCAGTCATGTCCCTGAGGAGCCTGAAATACATCCTCATCTCCATGAGAGAACCTCCTTTTAGATTGAATTAAAAGATAAGCCAGGCCCGCCCACGAAGGACAGGCCTGACTCTTAAGACACGTCTCCCTAGTCCTCGAAGATATCTTCGAGGGAGAAGGTATGCCGTTTCACGACCTCGCCCGAATTCTTGCAGACGTCGAGCCTGGCGCGGAAGTCGAGGGCTTCGATGATCTCATCGAAGAATCCATTCTCGTCCCCATTATCTTCACCATTCTCTTCGCCATTGCCATTCTCTTCCTCGCCATTGATGAACTCGATCTTTCCTTGTGATAAGGACGCATCCATCTGCGCAACGTACTTTCCGCTGGCGTACTGGTCCTCATGCCCGTGCTGACGGAAGTCGAGGTTCAGAGAATTCGCTGAGACGAGCGAGCCTTCCAAATCACCCTTGATAGCAACAATATCTCCATCATCGTAGAACAGGCTGCCATCCACCGCTACATCGAGCTCCATGAAGGCCTCATGAAAGATGGCTCCATCTCCGTCTTTTCCTTCTACCCTCAATCCGTCCATATCAAGCCTTGCCCAGATGGTCCCTGAGCCGGTGTCCTCTTCTTCTGACACATAGGTGCCGTTGTACTCCACCTCGATCTGGAGCCGGATTGTGCCCTCTGTGAGTTTGTCATCACCATCATCATCAAATGCGATACCACCTGGATGATCAGCACTGATGTCAATCAAGCGGTCAAGCTCGAAGGTAAAACTAATTTCGGAGTCGCTGTAGGAATAGTCGAAAACGAGCCATTGATCAGAATGATAGGCATCATTCTCCCACCATCCTTCCTTCCAGCCGTACTCCCAGTCTCCTTTCTTTGCCCATTCATTCCCGAGCTCGTCACGGAGATCCTTGAACATCGCTTCCCAACCGTCTTCCCCAGCGGACACACCTAGAATCATGAGAGGCACTTCAGTCACAAAACTACCAGCCACCTGCTCATCATCCGTAACCAGAGGACCCTCTCCCTCATTGTAGTCAGCAAGATCGCGAGCAATCCTATTGATCTCAGGATCGTCCGAGGACGAACTGCTCGAGAATGGATTGCCACAGGCAACCATCACTACCAAGATGACGGAACCTACCATCACCATCAGACCTTTCACCAGATTCTTGTTTCTCATTGGAAACCTCCTAAAAGAATTTTTTATCCTGAAGCTGAGCGGACTCAGTAAGCCCACACAGCGACTAGGACTCTTCAAAAACATCTTCGCTCTCGAGATTGCGTTTGCTCTCGAGATTGCGCTTGCTCTCAAGCTCACCCTTGAACCTGAGGTAATACTTGAGAGCCTCACGCAATGTCCTTACGCTTGGTGTGAGCTCATATACCCACTCACCCAATAGAGATGCTGCATACCTGATGCTCCATGCCTGGTCAATGACCTTGTAGCACAGCGCCACTTGCGGGTCCTTCCTGATGATTTTTACCACAACCTCAAGAAAGGATACCTTATTACAATCAAGTATCTCCCTCCTAAGCGCATTGGGCATACCAAGCGCTTTTGCTTCACGTGTCACCCTACGGATGTACTCCACCCTTTGGGCATACGTGGCTTTCATTTTCTCATCCTCCTTCCCCCCAGTCCATCACATGCTATGATCAGAGCTGTAAGGTCTCCTTATCAATGCCAAGCGCTCCTGTCTTTGGATTTCTTCGGCAGGAATACCATCAGCAATCCTACCATGAAGAAGAGTACAAGTATGGATAGTACTACGATGAAAGGCAAGAACACAACAAGCCAGCTCCAGCCGATAGCATCAAAGTACTTCAAGAGTGCCAAGACAATAGTCAGTAGGGTTATGGTCATATAGATCAATATACCCAGACAGCCTGCCTTGATAGGACCCTTGTCCACCTCATTTCTGATTTCGCGTGTATCCATTCTCCCTCCTTCGGATAAATTCTAGAGAAACACTAAGACTTGTCAACCTTCAGGTCAGGATCAAAGAACAGGTATCCCACAAAAGCAAGAATCAGAATCCCAAACCCTATCGCGAACGGCAAGATCACGCCACCCCAAGACATCTCTATAACTCCCACAAGCCTCAAGCCTGCGAGAAAGAGCGAGATCAGAGCACCGATGATATACAGGAGGACAAAGAAACACCCTCCGTTTTTATTCCTGTCCGACATATGACCTCCTTTACATGGACCTCCAGGTCCAATAATATACTGTCATCCTACCCGGCCGATCGTTCTCTGGCTTGATGAGCACTTCGAACTTCGGGAGATATATACGCATACCTTCCTCGTCAAGATGGTGGAATATGCGACGTCTACGCCAGTATGTGCGCCACACACCATCATTATCCATTGTGATCCTCAAGACGCCAGAGACTTCAGGGAACCTTATCTCTGTGTACGAGCCATGCTGCCTGATATCTTCAGTAGTCATAGGCCCCCCTTATCTTCACTGGACGGACTACATTGCACTCTTCAAGAGGCACGATTACCTTCCCCTCAAGCATGAGCTTTTCAGCGTACGGCTTGGGGATCTGGATATACTCCGTCGCGATGTTCACGGGAGCATTGTAATCCACGCCGAACTCCTCGATGATGAGCACATCCTCCTTGAAAGAGAAATGCACCGAACGTTTCCTCGGATCGCCGTGCTCATCACACTCTGTGGTGAAGACCGCCACCCCAGGGGCGATGTGCTCCTCAGGGTTGCGATAGATCAAGCAGCCTTCCTCATAAGGTCTATCATCAATATCGATTACGTCTCTCATTTCAAAACCTCCTTTTGATAATTAAAGAATGCAAAGCAGGACCCAAAGAAAGCAGGCCCTGCCTGTGAGTTTTCAGATGTCGGGTGCTATGCCCAGTGTAGAGCTGTCAACAACTCCATAGAAGTGATAGATGTCATGACCCACGTCATCATCATACTCAGATGTCCTCAACCGCTTGACCTCGTAGAGTCTTGTGATTGAAGCATCCTTATAGCCCGACTGGCTGAGCTCGAACCTTACGCGTTTGTCATCGCGTATATGACGATACCTATGGTCGCCAATACGATAAGTCGTGTTAGCTAGGAATCTGTTGTCGAGCTTCAGCCGCACTTTACCATCCTCGTCCGTTGAACCTATGTCACCGATGGTGTTCTCTCTGCTATCGAAGATCACGCTCCAATGTATGACCTCTTTCGTGCTGTCAGTGTATGATGCAGTAACCTCCACACCTTCGACAGGTTTCCCTGTGATGCTGTTCTGCACCTTGACATCAAGCTTGATGTAATCGAAGGTGACCCATACCCTAGTGCCAGGTTCCCTAGAAGGCTCGTGAGGATCGACACATCCAAGCAGAAAAAGCAACATTATCAGTACATAGGCGGTAGCCATTTTCCGCATATCATACCTCCATATCCATGTGCCTCTCCGCCTATATCTGTGGCTTTGTTGAAGTAAGTGCACCCTTGAATCGCCCGATAAGACTGCTAAAAACATGTAGTGTAAGAATGACCAGTACAACAAGGACAACTCCAATCTTTGCCAAGAAGATATAGACAAGAACCAATACCCACATAAGATGATTTTTGAGACTCTCTGGTAACATAAAGACTCCTTTGAGAATCAGATGTGAGGAGGGAACAAAAGGGGAGAGGGCTGTTTCCAGCCCTCATCCCCAAAGGCCGTCAGTTGGCGAAGGATGCCTTGGCTTGGTAGTCCAGCCCGTCAATGACCCCTTCTGCGCTGAGCACAGCGAGACCATTATCCAGCTCGAGCTCGAGCCAGTAGACGTCGGGCAAGACGACATTGTGCCTTTCAACCGCACGGAAGAAATAATCGATAGTCTCATCGGGGATGCCGACGAACGTATCGGGCACAAGACCAACCATTCCATCCTCAAGAATGATGTCGCCACCAATGCTCATGCCCTCATGCCGTAAGGTGAATCTGTCATCAGACAACTCTGCGACCACAGGATAGCTCTCAAGCTCTTCCTGTGTGAGATAGTACCTGACTCCACCCTCTACGACAGACAATTGCATCAGCTCCCACTCATCCTCTTCTACGACGACCTCTTCGGGTGCCTCCACCTCGGGTTCCACCACAGCTTCAGGCTCAAAAGGGTCAGGGAGCGCCCTTAACACACTTGAGAGCTCTGCGGCATTCCCTCGGTCCATCGCTGCAGCGTCCCGGCTCAGCGCTGCGTACTCTCTTGCCAGCTCAAGGATGGCATCAAGCTCAGCTTCTGCATCATCAAGATGACGCATCGCCTCCTGCTCGAGCAATTCAGCCTCATAGCTGGCACCGTCAGCAAGCATAGCATGCTCGACCGCCTCTTCCACCCTGCCCGCTTCGACGGCCTCAATGAAACCATCTGCGTGCTGGGCTGCAGCCTCACGCGCTTCTGCCGCTTCCAGGAAGGTCTGTTCAGACATCTCAGCAAGTGAGACTGCCCTCTCATACCTTTCAAGCAACGCCGAACGTGTCTCCGCAATCTCACCAGCCACCCCATCAGCATAGATGTTGGGGATAACAAGAAAAAGCGGCAACACAACCAAGACCAGTGCCTTTGATAACCTCATAAAGCACCCTCCTCAAATATATTTGCCCGTCAACGACGGACATCTGCAGGACGGAAGGATTCGAACCTCCAACCATCCATGAGGAGCGCTCTGCCATTGAGCTACGTCCTGCACACTGAGTCAGACAAGGCAGAAAAATGGATAATTATCCTCATCCACCTCGATGATCGTATCGGCCTCTTCATCCTCGACTATGAACTCAGACCCTTCGTGTGTCACGGCACAAGCAAGGTAGAGGCCTTCACCCTTTTTCTTGACAGCGACCGCGACAATGTCCGAGCGAGGACCACGCTCAGTGAATACCTCTTTTTTGAGGTCACTCGGGACAAGGATATTGATATCAATGTCAACATCCTGCGCCTCAATGAGTCCATCACTACACATATTTACACCTCCAGAATTCTCATGATGTGCAATACACCATGGATTTAAGATAAGAATATATTCTCAGCATCCCATAGCCATACGTTCATGGCGCAGGGAATCGCATGAGAAACCTTTTGCGTGTGCTCTCCCTC
>CAZTTX010000005.1:0-23316 GCA_964616085.1 uncultured Methanosarcinales archaeon | reverse complement strand
CCTCGTCTATATCTTGTGTCCTAAGGCATTTCTGGACATCAACCAACCTCTTACCGAGCGGGTGCTCCTGCCCCATCAGGTAAGGCACGAGCGGGTGCATGCCTGCTGTCGTGAAAAGTACAGTAGGATCATTCTCAGGGATTAGTGGCGCAGATTCAATGCGCTTGTGGTCTTTTCTCTCGAAGAATTCGTGATACTTGCGCTTCAGATCCCTTGCTCTCATAAGATGCCGTTAATGAGTCACGATTTTTAAACATGATTATTTTCAATATGGAAAAAATTAAAATATAGATACTAAGTAGCTTTAAGAAGAGTGGACGATTAACAAGAAATAGACAAGAGAGATTATTAAGATGCATGAGGGAAAGGAATGGTGGACATAGTAATCGTCGAACCAGAAATACCAGGAAATCTTGGAGCCATAGCCAGGGCTATGAAGAATTTCGGGCAAGAGAGGCTTGTTGTAGTCAATCCTAGATTCAGCATGGATGATCCTGATTTAAAATGCAGGGCGAAACATGCCAATGATGTACTCGAAGATGCAAAGGTTGTCGAATCTATCAAGATGCTTGACTATGACCATAAGATTGGCACTACAGGGAAACTGAGCTCAGATTACAACTTGAGACGTACACCAATGACACCAAAAGAGCTCGTATCTTGCCTAAAAGGTATTGATGTCAGCAGAGCAGCCATCTTTTTCGGGAGAGAGACACATGGCCTCACCAATGAAGAGATGGATATGATGGATTTTGTGGTCAATATACCTGCAGATCCAGGCTATGGTATCATGAACCTCTCGCATTCTGTCGCCATCATACTCTATGAGCTGTATAGTGATGAAGGACAAGAGAGACTTAAGGGGAGATACAAACCTATAGGTAACGATGAGAAGAAGACCATCGAACGGCTGCATAACGAGATTCTAGATGAGCTCGACCTAGAGAGCGAAAGCAAGAGAAATACCCAGAAGACCCTGTTCAAGAAGATGGTAGCAAAATCAATGCTGAGCAATAGGGAAGGTCACGCTCTTCTAGGTTTACTGAGGCGCATCAAGGAACGGATAAAGAAAGATTGAGACCTCATGCCTTGTCACCTTTCCCTGCTATAGTGCAGGCGAAAAGCACATTCCGCACTTTCTTTGCCTGGGCGAATCCATCAATCTTGTCCCTCTTGACCCATGCATGCTTTACGTGCTCTTCATCCAAGACAATCTTAGGCTTCTCACTCAATTCTAGCAAGACAGGGAAGACTATCCATCTACGTTGTGGATGCCTCTCTATGATATTGAATGGTTCTCCCGTGAAGACTGCCCTGACAATGCCTTTGCTTATCCCAATCTCTTCTCTTGCTTCAGACAAAGCTTTCTCTTCTGGAGATACAATCTCATCCAAGTAACCCCCAATGCAATCCCACTTATTCTTGTTTGTGAGTACTTTCGATGATCTTTTCAATAGAAGGACTTCGTCATCGTGAGCCACTATGACATTCACCACAGGTATAATGCTAGCGTCCGAGAAATCGATGCGACCATCTGAAAACTGAGGCAGACCCTCAGAGCATTCTCGAATAATATCCATATAATTCTCTTTGAACATGCAGTCACCTCATTCAGTAACAGTCACGACCACTGTATAACTGCAGTCCTCACCCACTGCCTCATCAGTTGCTGTAACTCTTGTCTGGCCTTCGCTGATGCCTCTCACTACAGTATATCTTGAAGATGAAGGATTTATCTCAGCCACAGCCGTATCATCAGATCTCCATCTTACCTCTGTATCTTCTCCTCTATTACCATGGGCTATGAGCCCCCTATTCTGACCTATAGATACCACAACATTCCTTGTAGATACGCCAAGGCGGCACTGTAATCCATCAGAAGGAGAATCATCCTCAGGATCAGGCATAGCAGGATCACCGTCAGGAGGACTATCCTCGAAAGGATCGTCGAGACCTGTATCATTGGTATCATCAACAGGGTCATCAATAGAGTCGTCAACAGGATCGTCTATACCTGGTTCACCAGGGAAATCATCAAAAGCATCAGTAGGCTCTGTAAGATCCTCATCATTGAAAGAAGCATCATCAGCAGACGAACCTCTAGGTATCAGTACCATGATGAATCCTGCGATGAGAAGAAAGCCGACGATGCTAGCGATACCTATAAAGACTGTCTTGAAATTATTGCTTCCAAGACCTTTTGATTGACCTCCTGGTGCATCCTGACCCTGCATCTGATCAGTCTGTTGGCCTTGCTGCTGAGTTCCCTGCTGGGCTTGTTGCTGAGCTGGATCCTGATTTCCTCCGCCCTGCACATATTCTTGTCGGATCTGATCAATCGCCTGAGTTATAGTGAAATCGTCAAAACCTGCAGCAAGAAGACCTTGTCTTATCTGGTCCTCTGTATAGCCGCTAGAAAGGTTATCCCTGACGTAATTCAATATAGCCTGGTCTAGCATAATCATTATTTTTGCTGAGAGACTATAAAAATATTTTCAATCGGCGCATATAGGGAATTCAGAAAAATAAAACTATTAATCCTTCGTATCAGATGCCTTAGAAGTGCGCCTTTTCTTCTCCCGAGGTTTGTAATTGATGAGCTCATTCTTCGTGAATACAATGTTAGGGATGAAAATACGGTCGCCATGCCTATTCACTATGACTGTCTCAACAAGCCCCATCTCTTCAACCTTGCCCTCGATGTCCTTGATTCTGATCACATCACCCTCGGCTACAAAAGACTTCTCACGTATGAGCAGGCCCGCCACTAGGTTAGGAAGGAAATCCTTGATACTCAGTATTATGGATATGACGATTATGGCAATCACACCACCAATTACCATCTGGAGTATGGCTGTGGATAAACCTAGCTGGTTGAGCGCCATTACGAAAGATACCATATATACGAAATATGAGGCAGAGACAGATAATATGTCCTCGACTGAGAGCTTCACACCCAAAGTGTTGCGCATGAAATAGTCTGTATTCATATGCCTGAGGACTTTCTTAATCACACGGCCCAATAGCCTTCCGAATATGAAACCGATGAAGAAGATGAGTAGCGCAACGAGTATATTGAGCATCACATCATTGAACACGTTCTCAAAAATATCCACCGGGCTCGTTAGCTCGGGAGATACAACCTGTTCCAGTCTCGGCACCATATCTCTCAACATGAAGAGCTGACTTTTTATATTTTGCGAAAAGAGAAACGTGGAATGCGCTTGCATGAAAGTATATTCAAGAAAATTTAAATAGGTGTATGACACAAAAAAACATAAGATGAGCTTTTTAAGCTCCTGTTGAGTGATTTTACTGCTAAGTGAGGTGCAAGATGAAAGCTAATGAAGGTGAAGAATTCCATTTCAGTGATGGTACGCGAGCTGCCGATGCGCAAGAGCTTCTCGAGAAGGTAAAGAACATGTCGCCAGAAGAGTTCGCGGCACATGTCAACGACGGCAAGCATGACTTCCATCAATGGCTGAGTGCCTGCGTGGACCAAGAAGCTGCTGAGAAAGTTAGGGAGGCCATGGACCAACGCACGATGGTCGAGAAGCTAGCAGGCCATCATTGGGAGAAGGAACACAGGGAACGTTTCGGGTATTGAAACAGTCCTTGTCGCCCAGGACACACATTTAAATAGTTCTTCTTTTTTTTGCTGCCCATGATAGAGAAGGGTACGGACGATAAGTACAGATATAAGGAATTCATCCTGGATGAGTTCCAGGTAAAATCAATTGAATCGCTCGAGAAGAATAATTCTGTCATGGTGTCTGCTGCTACAGGCACTGGCAAGACACTGATAGCGGACTATGTCGTGAACAAGTTCATCGGTACAGGCAAAAGGATAATATACACTGCACCGATAAAGGCATTAAGCAATCAGAAATACAAAGAATTCCACAGTTTCTATGGGGATGACATAGGTATGATGACGGGCGACATCGTCATAAACCCCAATGCTCAGGTACTCATCATGACTACTGAGATATACAGGAACATGCTCATGACGCGAGATTCCAGCGTAGAGGATGTATCGTATGTCATATTCGACGAGATACACTACATCAATGATATAGAACGCGGGACTGTCTGGGAGGAGTCTATAATATTCTCCCCAGATAATGTGAGATTCCTCTGTCTTTCAGCTACCGTACCGAACGCACACGAGTTCGCCGATTGGATCGGCAGCATAAAAGACCATGATGTTGATGTGATCAAGTACGAGAAGAGAGCCGTACCTCTCGCGCATCATGTCTATGATGCAAGAGCGGGCATCATAACGCCAAAGGAATACAAGGAGCTTGCAGATATCGACAAGTACAATAACACATCTAAGAGACGAGGTAAAGGGAAGAAAAAGCAGAAAGAGGAGAGGCATTCCGTACCAAAACATTACCATCTAGTTAACGAGCTACATAACAGGCAATTGCTGCCATGCATCTTCTTCACATTCTCCAGGAAAGCTTGCGAAGAGAAGGCTCTTGAGTTGCGAAAAGATTTCACGAACGAGAAGGAGAAGAGACGCATCATCGAGGTTATGGGTAAGCACATCGATAGGGAACACAGCAAGATGGAGTCAGTGCGCATAATAAAGCAAGTGCTACCTAAAGGTATAGGTGTGCATCACGCAGGAATCCTACCCTCTGTGAAGAACGCTGTCGAAGAACTGTTCAATGAGGGGCTGATCAAGATACTATATGCTACAGAGACGTTTGCAGTGGGCATAAACATGCCGGCCAGGTCTGTAGCTTTCGCGTCCCTCGAGAAGTATGATGGTGTCAGCTTCAGGTATCTCAACTCCAAGGAATACTTCCAGATGGCTGGAAGAGCAGGAAGACGAGGCATAGACAAGGAAGGTACTGCTGTGGCCATGATTGACAAGCAATACGCTGATCCAGAACGTATAGTGAGGCTGACTAGCAAGGACACAGAACCTATAAAATCCCAATATAAGCTCTCTTATAATTCAGTGCTCAATCTGCTCCACAACTATGATGATGCCAGCACCATAGAGACCATACTCAAGAGCAGTTTCGATTATTACCTAAGAAAAAAGACTAACAGGAACATAAGGATAATGGGCTCCTTCAATAACTATCTCAGACGTCTCAAGAAGTTCGGATATGCCGATGACAATAACAAACTCACGGACAAGGGAGATTTCGCGAGGTTCATATACAGCGAAGAGCTTCTCATCACCGAGATATTCTACAGCGAGATGATGAATGAGCTGAAGCCTAAGCATATGCTTGCAGTGCTTGCGTCCATAGTGTATGAGCCAAAACGTAACGACAAGTTCTCAAAGGTCAAGATGAAGAAGGAATATGATCAGATTGTCTCCATACTCCAGAATAATGATTTTGTAGACAAGAAGATTGATAGGATGGCGCTCAGGAAGCTCATGCCGATAATCTATAGCTGGGCAGAAGGTGCGGAGTTCTCTGAGATAATGGAGATGACAAACCTGCACGAAGGCGACATCATAAGACTCATCAGGCAGATTGTTGATTTCATAAGACAGATCATAAGAGCAAGCAGGGATAACAGGAAGATCGATAAGCTCCAGGTATGCATAGACATGATATGGCGTGATGTAGTAGTGCCTGGCTTCTGAGAGCCCTCATTTGAGGACTTGACCTGTACGCATGTACCACATATAGAAATCAAGCTCCGCACAGCTGATGCCGAGTTCATCCGATAACCCTTTGAATACATTTTCCATTGCGAGATATCGTTTCCTGTTCAATGTTGCCGGCTTCTCGTCTATAATACCATGCTCAAGCATCAGATTGAGTATGTGCCGGTCCAGGATCGCAAGATCGAAGAAGCCTACATTCCGGAGAAAATGTGATGACTCCTTATAGGAAAATCCTTTTATGTTCGCGACAAGCCACTCACGTGCGGCAGAAGAGCCTCCCTCAGCCACTAAAGGCATCAGGATATCTTTTATGTTAAGATGCTCTCTCGCAGAGACTATGTAACCAGTCTTCACATTGTGGAATCTATGCTTATTGGCAATTATGGTCTCTCGAATAGTATCAGACGGATGGTGCTTGAAGCCATGAGCTCCTAATGCATCCTGTATCTTCATCGCAGTAATAGCCTTAGAGTTAGAGGTCAGTAGGCAGAAGCACATCTCAGAAAACCACTCATCATTACTGAGATCCTTGAATGAGGAGAATCTGTCAAGCTGTGAATCTATCTTATCCCTTACCTCGGGCATCAATCTAAGCCTTCGAACATCCTGAAAAATTCTTTCCACGATAGCTCACCTGCTACTCCTGACACCCTTCTGTTCACATAAGCTATTGACGGGGCATGAGCTGCAATGAGGAGATATGGGTGTGCACTTGTTCTGGCCGAAGGCGACAAGTATCCTATTCACTTTCTTCCAATAATCGACGGGCAATGTCTCTCTTAATGCCATCTCGCTCTCTAGTGGGGTCTCTGTCGATATATAACCAAACCTATTCATTATCCTGTGGACATGAGTGTCGACACATATAGCATCCCTATTGAAAGCGACAGCTGAAACGAGATTTGCTGTCTTACGCCCGACCCCTGGAAGCCTTATGAGATCTTCTACTTCTTCAGGAATCTTACCTCCAAAATCATTTCTTATGACGCCAGGGAGTCTTTTGATGCTCCTGGCTTTCTCCCGGTAGAATCCTACAGGCTTCAATAGGAGAGCAAGATCTTCTTCTTCGATATTCTCAATATCCTCAAGATTCCTTATCTTCTGGAAAAGATTCTCAGAAACTTTGGCGGTTGTCGAGTCTTTTGTCCGTGCAGATAATATTGTAGCTACAAGAATCCTGAAGGGATCATCAGTCTGCACTTTTATGAGATCCACGACAGGAACCTCATACGACTGGACAGCATCATCAAGGATATCAAGAGTCTTCTGGACTATTTCAGTATCCATCTTCATGGCTTCTGAGAAGGTATTAATAAAACTGATGTTAAAAGCCTGCTAACGTTTTTTTGAGCTTTTCTCAGAGATATACCTTGAAGCTTCGATGAGCGCCGAACAGCCTTGGCCTGCAGATATGACGTACTGGTGGTCTGTCACATCAGCACAGTCTCCTATGGCATATATCCCTTTTTTGCTGGAATTCAGGAATTTGTCTACCTTCACATAACCATGCTCATCCCGCTCGACGACACCTTTCAAGAATTCAGTATTGGGTATCCTTCCTACCTGTGCGAACACACCTTGGACTATCAGCTTATGTTCTTTTCCATCTTTCTCATAGACGAGCCCTTCCACCATGGCATCACCATAGACCTCTTTTGTGGGAGCATTGTATATTATCTCCACGTTATCACAAGCCAAGACTTCTTCTTGAAGGTACTCATGCCCTTTCATGCGATCCTTCCTAATCACAAGGTATATCTTATTAGCGATGTCCTTCAAGAAGGAGACCGCTTCGAGAGCAGAGCTCCCACTCCCTATCACCGCAACATCCTTGCCTGTGAACAACGGACCATCACATATTGCGCAGTATGTCAGTCCTTTATTGAAGAATTCTTCTTCTCCCTTTATGTTGAGTTTCCGTGGCCTGGCGCCTGAAGCGACAATCACCGATTTTGTGTCATACTGGCCCTTGTCGGTTGTGATCTTGAAATCCTCACCATTCTCTTCGACAGAGGTCACAGTCTCAGGCTTCATGGCAAAACCATTGAATTCCATCTGTTCCTTCATTATCTTAGCGAACTCTATTCCTGTGGTCTGCACGATTCCAGGATAATTCAAGACTTCTCCGCTATCATTGAACTGGCCTCCAAACTCAGTGCTCAAGAGCTCAAAGCTCATCTTCTTACGGGCAGCATATATTCCTGCAGTCAAGCCACCTATACCTGCGCCGACAATAATAGTATCATACATCAGAATGACCTCCTTAATTATCTGTTTCAGGAGAGACGTGGACCATTTAAATAAGTTTTGTAGAAGATGTACTGTGGCGAGATTCCAATTTTTCTAGAATAAAAAAAGAAAGAAGGATGTCGTCTTATGCAGACTCTACATCCACGACCTTTATGTCGAACACAAGATCTTTCCCTGCAAGAGGGTGATTTAAGTCGATCTTAACCTGTTCTTCTCCCACTTCAAGCACAACAGCAGGCATCTGCTTTCCGTCTTCAGAAGCCATGAGAAGCATCATACCGGGCTTAATCTCCTTGTCCTTAGGAAGCTTATCCTTTGGTATATCAACAACCAAATTGTCGTTCCTGTCACCATACCCTTTATCCTTAGGGACATTTACCTGTTTCTCTTGGCCTTTCTCCATGCCCACAATCTCTTCCTCGAGACCTTTTATTATCATGCCTTTACCCACTTCGAACTCGAGAGGATGGGAGTGGTCATCATGCTTCGATGTGTCGAAGACTGTACCATCTTCGAACTTGCCTGTGTAGTCTATCTTTACCTTGTCGCCGTCTTTAATGGCCATAATCATCACCTTCCTATCTAAAAACAAGCAGAACTCGTTTTCTATGCTGACTAACCAGCCTTATGTTTTAAATCTTTCTCTTGCCCTCTTATGATAAACATTATATATGAGCATGGGATGGCAGAGGGTATGCGAAGGGTAATCGCCCATATAGACATGGATTGCTTCTTCTGTGCCTGCGAAGTCAAGAAAGATCCTAGCTTGAAAGGGAAGGCTGTCATTGTAGGAAGCACAGGCAACAGGGGTGTAGTATCAGCAGCCAGCTATGAGGCGCGCAAGTATGGTGTATTCTCTGCGATTCCGATATCTACAGCAAGACGGCAATGTCCTGATGGTGTTTTCCTTCCAGTAGATAAGGATCTATATAGGGAAGAGTCTGCGAATGTCATGAGCATCCTGTCGCGCTTCTCTGACACCATGAGACAGATGTCTGTGGATGAGGCATTCCTTGACCTGACAGAGATGTCTAAAGGATTCAAGAGCCTGGAAGCGATGGCAGGACATATCAAGAAGACGCTCGAGACAGAGACAGGACTGAGCTGTTCGATAGGTGTTGCAGACTCCACAATCGTTGCCAAGATCGCCTCAGACCATAATAAGCCGAGCGGCATCACTGTGGTGCATGATACTGCCAGATTCTTGGAAGACCTGCCAATCTCTAAAGTGCCAGGCATAGGAAAGCTCTCAGAGGAATCATACCAGGACAAAGGTATTGAGCATGTCGGTGATTTCAAGAAGAAGAGCAATGCAGAGCTATATCAGCACTTTGGGGCATCAGGCCTCTTCTACAAGCGTCTCGCGTTGGGAGAGTTCTCGAACACTATAGAGCAGGATGGTCCAAGAAAATCAGTCAGCCGTGAGACCACACTAGAGAAGGACACGCATAACATAATAGAGCTAGAGAAGGAGATCATGAAGCTCTGCAAGGAGGTCCATGAGGATCTTGAAGGTGGCTTCTTCAAGACTGTATCGATAAAGATAAGATATTCTGACTTCAGTACCATGACGCGCGACCAGAGCTTCAAGACACCATCGAATAGCATTGATAGCGTCAGTGATACAGCTCTCGCACTTTTCAGGCGTACGATAACTAGCAAGACGGACGTGAGACTGCTTGGAGTGAAGCTGGGAAACATAGAAGAGCACGGCCAGATGACTCTCACAGCCAGATGAATGATGATAATCCTCATATCAAACTTCAATCATCTCTCGAGGACCTCACCGAGCCTGTTGAAAGCCTCACCAAAGGCCTCCCAATCTCCATCCCTCATCGCATCCATGAGATCCTTATAATATCCTGATGCCTCATCTAAAAATGCATCATCATATATGTCAAGATCATCCAATATGTCCTCAGGAATATCGTCAGTCAGGTCAGGCAAGATACCAATGTCCTCTTCGATAAGGAGCCTTTGCAGTGCATCCTCGAGATCCAGGCCCATAGCCACACCACGGCCATCTGATACTATGACACGCCTCAGTTCAGGTATCTGCCCACTGTCTGCCTGGATGTATATTGGCTCTACATAGAGGAAGCTGTCTTTGAGAGGTATCACGAGCAGATTGCCACGGATCACACGTGAACCCTGTTGGCTCCATAATGTAAGCTGCTCAGATATCTCAGGGTTCTGGTCTATTCTCGCCTCAACCTGCAATGAACCATAATAGAGCCTGTCCTTCGGCAGGGTATAGAGCACAAGTTCACCATAGGCATCACCATCAGAACGGCCCGCAAGCCAGGACGCCATATTGTTACGTCTCTCGGGAGTGAATGGCGTCATCATGACAAACTCTTGGCCTTCATCCAGATGAGGCAGTGACATCATCACATAATATGGCTCGACTAGTGTCTCCCTTCCAAGACCGTATATCTCTGTTGGTCTCTGCCATGCATCTTCCTTATTATAGAAATCTCCAGGATCCTCCATATGATATGTCATCAGTTTTCTGGACTGGATGGTGAATAGAGCTTCAGGATAGCGTACGTGATTCCTAAGAGACTCAGGCATCTCATCCATACTAGTGAACATATCTTCAAAGATATTAGCGTAGGTCTGGATGATAGGATCGTCAGGTTCTGCAATATAGAAATCCATAGAGCCATCATAAGCATCCAGAACAATCTTTACTGAATTTCTTATGTAATTGATGCCGTCTGTTCTCTCAGAGTATGGGAAAAAAGGTGTGGTAGTATAAGCGTCTTGTATCCATTTCAGGCGTCCATCAGATATCACTATATAAGGGTCGCTGTCGAGTGTAAGGAAAGGTGCCACCCTATTTATCCTCTCTTGTACATTCCTATTGAACATCACCCTGCTCTCATCATGTATCTCAGAAGAGAGTAGTATCCGGACATCACCGAATCTCAATGCCATCATCAGCCTACGTAATAGCCTATCTAGTTGTACGCCACCCTCGCCTCCATATGTATGGAACATGTTCTGACCAGCCATAGGATAATCGAACTCTGGCGTGTTCGTGTTAGTTATGACATAATTTTCAGTCTTTTGCCCATAGTATATCCTAGGGTTATCCATCATTATGGAACTGTCTTCTAGAGCATAGGACGGAGGAACATCCTTGATGATATAATCAGGCAAGCCTTCCTCATCCACCCTATTCACAGGGCTCATCACAACCCCATAACCATGGGTGAAAACGAGACGCTGGTTGACCCAGGTCTTAGCAGACTGGGAAAGTTGACTCTGGTCAAGCTCTCTCGGCGAGATGACTGTCTGGACATAATCGTCACCAATCTGATACCTATCTATGTCTAGGCTACTGAGATCATAGTAGAGGCGTATCTCCTGTGTCTGCCTATAAGTATCAGTCACAGGCCGGTAATCTACGATACGGATGTTGTCTATGGTCTCACGCGAATCCTCTATGGATCTCATTGAGAGATTGCCTGGGTCATAAGGCACGCTATCTATCCTGTCAAGACCATAAGCCATCCGTGTGAAATTGATGTTGTGAGAGAGATACTCGCGCTCCATGGTGAGCTCGTTCGGCTCTACAACAAGAGACTGATACGCAGCAGGCAGTATGCCTTGGCCCAGCACCAGGAGGATCAGATATGCACCTGCCAAGCCCAGCATGACATGGCTCTTCTTGACTTTCGGGCCCTTAGAGAATGCTATGGTATAGACCAGCAACGCTAAAGCAATGATCACAGCCAATACCATCATGAAAGTGATAGCAGGTATCAGGATATTTGCATCTGTATAACTAGCGCCCGTCATGAGACCGCCACGAGAATACATCACTGCATACCTTGATATGTAATGCCTGATTCCTAGCATGATGAACAGTGATGATAACAGGATGCCGATATGATTCAGCATATAGCGTTTCAGCTTCGGGCGTTTACTGCTCATGTTGACATTTATCATGCCCGTGTTAGGATCCACTTCTTGGTTGAATATGTGTGAAAGGTAACTCTTGAGGTAGAATATAGATGTCAACACGGTTGATACAATTATGGAAGAGGCCAGCATGAACCATACTATATTGAGGAAAGGTATAACAAAAACAAAGAAAGATACATCGCGATTGAAGATGGGGTCTAGTAGCCCGAACTCTTCCATACTGAAGAACCTTAGGATGTCAAGCCATGCATCGGACAGGAGAAGGCCCGCGATCAGCGAGAAGAAACCAAGCACTGCAAGCATCGGTATGAACATGCCCTTGCTGTCAGGGTGTAGCCTTCTAGCAATGAAGAGATTGATGGCACCTATAGCGAAGAACAGGACCAAGCCTAGCGCCAAGAAACCCAGCCTTGCAGTGATCTCTATGGTGAAGACACTCTCAAGCCCTAGGTTCTCGAACCATAAGTAATCTGTGAATATCCTAGCTATCGAGCCCAAGAAGAAAATCACCAACAGCAATGCTGCGATAACAATATACTTGATAGCATCAGTCTTACCACCCATAGAGCGATGTATGCTAACAGATATTTAAATCTTGTGAAGACATTCGGGAGAATATCACAACCTTCAATCTTGATATCCTGCAAGCATCTCTAGAGCGCTTGACTCCCAGTCTGGAGCCTCCTCGAATGAATAGCGTCCGAAATCTTTCAGCCTATCATACATGAGGGAAGCCATGGCAGACACCATCTTCGGGTCCTCCATATATCTAGATTGCCAATCATCTATGGCCACAGGTATACCACAAAATTGCGGATCAATATCGAGTGCTTCTAAAGCATCCTCCAGTGCGTCTTCTATTCCTAATGACGCCTTGGCGATGTGGTACCCGCTAGAATGCCATCTTACCCTGTCTTCGGAGACATCTGGATAGTTCCTCCATATCCTCCGTGCATAGTCCCGGTATATATCTGAAGAGGGATTGTACTTTTCCATATATTATGGGTATGAGACAGAGTTTAAAAAATCATCTGCTGTAAGAAGTGATCATGAGTGGATAAGTTTCCTCTTTGAGAGTTCCCGCATCAATGACTCGGCATCACGGAATAGGACACCACCCAATCCCATCGTCTCTGCTGTGTAGATGTTAGCCTTGCTGTCATCAATGTATATGACCTCGCCGGGCTCAGCACCCAAGAAATCTAGCACTTTCTCATAGGTAGACGGATTATTCTTCAAGGAGCCCACATAGGCTGAGCATATCAGATGATCAAAGACATCCTTGAGAGAGAACTTCCTTGCCCATGTATCGAAAGGGACCTTCATCATGTCAGAATGCAACGCTAAGATATAGCCTGCAGATTTCAGTTTCCTGGCGACATTGAGCACAGTATCATCGATGGTGCGTGCCTTGATGGTTGCTGTGGCAATCTCATCAGCCATTTCAGGAGTGATGTCTGCGATGTTGGCTAGATGCGACTTGAACTCATTGAAGGATATCTTCCCCATCATGCACTCATAGAGATGTTTGCTGGCCATCATCCTGCTGTACACTGAAGAGCCATCCAAGGCCGTCGAGAAACTTTGCAAGACTTCTTCAGTATTGTCCTTGCTCAGCACACCATCAAAATCGAAGACCACGACCTTTATACTGCCATCTCCCATGAGAACCAAGTAACATAACTCACTTTAATATCATTCGGTAAGTCCACAAAAATCCAGAGATATTATTCATCCAGGAGTGTTTTGACGACAACTGAGAATGCAGGGCGTGTAAGCAATACACCAACAGAGACACCCAGGATGGTAGTGAGAGCGAAACCTCTCAAAAGACCTGCGCCTGCTACGAAAAGCAGTGCCATCGCAGTAACTGTGGTTATGTAAGCAGTAAATATTATGGAGAAAGCTCCTTTTATCTTCTCCTTCCAGGATATGTTCTTGCCTTCGTCTCCTCGGATGACCGAATCAGTTATTACAATAAGATGATCAACGCTACTACCAAGGGAGATTATTATACCTACCATGGCCGCGATATCAAGGTTCCAACGCATCAACGCGGCAACTCCCAATATAACGATTACCTGGGCCACCATCGCACCTAGCATAGGGACTACCACTTTCACCTTCCTATACCTGACAAGGACTACAGTAGCAACAGTCACCAATGCCAAAAGACCGACGAGGATTATGTTCTCTAAGAACTCTTCACCGAAGACAGGAGATATGGCATCTGTCTTGACTGTTGTCAGGCTCACTGGCAAGGAGCCTGTTATGAGATATGTCTGCATACGACGCATCTCTTCAATAGCATTATCTATCGCCGCTTCCCTGCTAGGGCCTGTGCCTGAGCCAGAGATAGAAATATCTGTGCTGGCACGACCTCTTAGATCAGCACCAATACGCAGATCGCTCACAAGCTCATCGTCAAGATAGAACTTGATATTCTCTGAGAGATATTCCTGACCATTCTCATATACTACCTCAAGATCACGCGTCAGGTCCGCCTGTCTTTCAGCTGCTTCACGAGATAGTGTGACACTGAACCTGAAATTACAGAACCAGCTTCCGTCTTCCGCCTGCTGGCACGGCCTTTGTGGATCCAAGCCTGAGCATTCAGCGGTCCTGCAAACATGCCTTATATCATCACCGCCGCTGAAAGCGATTCCATCAGCAATCTTGGCCTCGAATCTTCCCTGATCACCTATGAGAGCTCTCACTTCCTCTTCATCAGCACCAGGAATCTCGACTATTATGAACTGATTCCCTTCAAGATCTGTAGCATCTCTTATCATGACATCGCTCATTCCGTATACGTCCAGCCTCTGCTCAAGGTTAGAGATTATTATGGCCATGTCGCTGTCAGTGACTGGCTCATCGGGCTCAAGCATGACTCTGACTCCTCCCTGAAGATCAAGACCAAGCCTTATATTATTCATGGGTGCTGGGTAGAGCGATATGCCAATATCTTCAACACCAATGATAGAACCATCTATGATTGGGACCTCCTCTTCGACCTGGTAGGTCTCATTAGTGGTCTGATTGGTCTCGTTCACGAGCTTTGTCTCATATCCGATGACCGTTTCGTTGAGTTCAGGTCTGACATTAAGAGTATAAGGAAGCCGCGAATCTCTCGTCTGGACATTGATTGTCTGGTTGACCATCAAACCATCAACCACATCATAGTAATCCTCTAATGTGTGTATTTGCTGCTGGTCGATAGAGATGAGCACATCACGCTGTCGTGGAAGCATGTCTTGGGAAGGAGACTGCATACCTGCATCCTCTGCAGCACTGCCAGGGGCTATACCTCTTATCGCCAAGCGTGGGGTAGTATCCAATGATGGAGATATGGCCAGCAATGAGAGGATCACTGCAGAGAGCAGCAATATTACCCTATAATCCTTCATGATTATCTTGAATTTTCCCATTTCCATCAACCATATCATCTATTCAAGTATCCATCAATGTCTATGCGCAGACTCCTGCCTTTCGAGATACCATCTCATCATGCCTGCGTTCTGTATCCATGTGCTCGGCAGATCTACAAGTATCCCGATGAGCACAATTGTCATTATCTGTATGAGTACCTCCGAATTGGAGAAGATGATACCTACAATGAGCACAGCCACAGTCGTTGCCTCCATCATAAGTCCTGTACGCATAGCTGAGTAAAGGTTCTTCAGGGTGTCTTTGAAAGAACCCCTCAAGAGCTTTGAAGACATGAGTATGTCGGTGTCGACCGAGTATCCTATGAGCATGAGGAACGCCACAAGCCCTGCTGTAGAGATGCGCAATCCCATTATGTTAACGATGGCGACAGTGACTGTTATATCGAAGAACGCAGACAACATCACAGCAGCTGACGGCACCAACGTCCTGAAGGAAAGGAACACTACTGCTCCCATCAATAGGAAAGCCAGTGCCAGAGCAAATACGCTCTGCCTGAAGAAGGCTTCTCCCAAAGTCGAGCCAGTCTCTTCAAGCGAGTATTCCCCGAAGTCACCGAAAATCTCGCGCATGAGAGGCAGCATATCATCGCCTTCAATGCCTGACACCTCTAACGTGACCCCTATAGCATCCGGCGATACCAGTCGTCGCACATTGAGGTCTGCATCAGGATAGCGTGACAAAATCTCCTGTTCTACATCAAGAGGATCGAAGTCTTCGACATCAGGTATAGTCATTGAGATGCCGCCTGTTATCGAGACGCCAAAGTCCATGACGCTACCTGTCGTAGCCACATTGAACCCTATGATTCCCAAAGATATGATAAGCATGAGCACAGGTATGATCATGAGACGCTTATAATGGTCCTCATAGACAACCCTAGGATAGTTGCGCCTCTTATTATGTGGCTGAGAAGTCTTCTCTTCTCGCTTGGGCTTGTCACCAGAATCACCCTTACGTGATGCATCATCCTGCTCACGCAATGATGAGAAATACTCCTTCTTCTGGATCTTCTTCCGCGTAAGACCTGCGCTGGACCGAGCCATGGGCATTGGAACATGTGTGTCATTAATAAATGTTACTGAATGTCCAGCATGATACCCATCCCAACATCTCATATCCCCTCCAAATGCTATCAAGCGTGTGTATGGTGAGGAAAAATGACCTTCAGTAAGAAGCAGAACCTAGTAACGACCTAATGTTTTTTATATAGTGGTACAAAACCTCAGACCATGAAAATAAGCTTCGTACATTACTCATTCAGGGATGATGGTGTCTCAAGGGTTGTGACCAACAACATCGCAGGGATCAAGGAGACTTATGGTATCAACTGCAGTCTGATAGGAGAGCACTTCTCAGAGAACCTGCCAAGAGATATCGAGAAGAGACATATCTCCTGGGACGAGGATCCATTGGACTCTCTCATGAATGCCACACACAACAGTGATGCTGTCATCATAGAGAACCCTACAATAGGCAAGCATCCCAAGCTGACAGAGGCATTCAAAAGATATGCAGAGGAGTCTGGGAAAAGAGTCCTCTACCGGACACACGATCTTGTGGACGACAGACCTGAATACCATAAGGAATTCAAGAGAGTCTTCCCATTGCCTGGATCAGAATACCCTAAGAGTGATAATGTGAGATTCCTCACCCTCACCTCTACAGACAAGAGGAGACTTGAGGAGAAGGGAATTGATGATGTGCATGTACTTTCTAACCCAATAATACCAGAAGAGCTCATACCTCGGGACTCCTACAGGTTCAGGGCAAAACTTGAAGAAGAAAGCATCATAGGGAAGGATGAGATGATGCTCGCCTATCCTGTCAGGATCCTACCGCGTAAGAACATAGAAGAAGCCATTTTCATGACATCATTGCTGGATGACTGTCGGTTGCTCGTCTCTCTTCCACACAGGGGCGAATACCAGCAAGAACTAGAGAGCTTTGCAGATGAGTTAGGTGCAAAATGCTCACTAGGGAAAGTGGCATCATACATCGGAGAAGATCATGGCATAGCAGATTTTCTAGGAGCCGCAGAATATGTGATGACAACAAGCGTGAGAGAAGGATTCGGATTTGCGTTCATAGAGCCATGGATGTCTGGAACACCAGTCATTGGACGTAATATCCCGAGCGTCACGGAGGACTTCAAGAAGAACGGGATGCTGCTTGACCATCTCTATGATGGAGATGTCCCTGAAGACCCTGCTGAAAGGATAAGGCTTCTCAGAAGGAGAGTGCGTGACGACGTCTTCCGCCAAGAAAAGAGAGAGACTCTTGAGGATGTGATGTCAAAATCAGAAAACTATGTGCCAACTAATAAGGACATAGTCGAGAAGAAATACGATTACAGGAGCATCGCAAAAGAGCTGTATGGACACATAAACTGATAGATGCTGACCTCAATCATTCTTGCTATTCCCATCATCTTTTTTCCCTCTAACCCTTGCGGCATTCTCATCAGAGACTTCCTTGAAGAGCTTCAATGTCATCTCTGCAATCCCCGGCCACCTGTACCCCTTAGCCTTTTCTGTGGTATCCTTCATCTTGCTATGTGCTTTAGGGTCTGATAGTATCCTGTTCACCTTCTGAGATATCTGGATAGGGATGTCTTTGCTGGAATGTAAGCGATGGCCGCCAATCCATGAAAGGACATATCTCAGACCACCTGAGTCAGTCATCACCGCAGGGATTCCCAGGCTCATCGCCTCGACGGGAGAGAGTCCAAAGCCTTCACCTCGCGAGGGGAAGACGAACACATCTGCGATGCTGAGATAAGGCTCGATGCTCTCCACCTCACCAGTGAACACACAATTGTCACGGACGCCATGCTGAGCAGCGATCATCTTCAATGTCTCAGTATAACCTCCATCTGTACCGACGAATACAGCTTTCGTGTCAGGATGAGCTGCCAATATGTCAGGCATCGCCTTCACTATGTCACCACAACCCTTGTACTCGACAATCCTGCCAACAAAGAGCATGACCCTGCCCTTAATCCCAAGACTGGTCTTCAGGTGCTTCTGCTCAGAAGAAGAACTTTTTTTGTAGGAGACTATACCATTGGGAATAACAGATATCTTATCAGGACAGTTCAGCACTGACAGATATTCATCTCTATTAGCAGGGGTGAGAGCTACCAGACGTGAAGCCTTCCGCAGTATCTTCCTGCCGATTAGAGCATCATAGGCTTTCTTCAGTATCCTGAAGATGCCAGGATTATGGGATACTATGTCATGCGCAGTCAATACGAAAGGCTTACCTAACCTAGAGACAAGGTGTGCCTCATAACTCAGATAACCATGCGCATGCACGATATCGTAATTGTCTTTGTGCTTTTTCAGGAACTTCTTCATCGCCCTGTTAGGAGCATATGTGAAGATCTGATAATCAGGAGGAAACCTCAATACCCTGACACCTTCATGGTCTTCCTCACGAAATCCTGTAACACCAGACCTGAAAGAGAGACCTTTGCCTTTTGATATTCCTCTCGTGTCCGTATCCTTGAGGGATGTGCTTGTGATTACAGTTACATCATGGCCTTGGCGTGCCATCTCTCGCGATAGCTCTGAGACTACCTTCTCACAACCACCAACTGCTGGTGGAAAACGATGCGTAACCTCAAGTATCCTCATTCGCTCCATCATAACATGAGCCATCTTTGTGATTAAAAATCTTATGGAACATAGAAACATAGAAGAAGTTATACTAAAAAGCAATCACTGCAAGAGATATGCGACCTCTTCCTCATCAAGCTCCAGCTCATCCCTCAGCTTCTCAAGCGTAGCCCTATTCTTGGCCATGCCCTTATAGAAGCCAAAGTTCTTGATGACCTCTGAAGCGGACCAGTGCAGCCTGTGGGCAAGCTTCTTGGCGATCGACTCCCTTCGGGCATGCTTACGCTTGGACATCCATATCTTCAATGGGCGTGTGTTCTGCTCATATCTGACCTGGGCAGTAGAAGATGATGTCTTTGAAAGACCGACACCACAACCCAGGTACGTACCCATATATACCAAGTACCTCCAATATTGCCGGCTCCTGATTCTCGAATTATATATGTCGAACTTGCTGAGATAGTCATAAGCATCGGAGAGAGCCTTAGGGTCCTTATACTCCCTGGGGAGATTATAATCTAGCCACATGAATACATCGTCAAGGTTTCCGTCAAAATTCCACATGGCGCCTTCCAACACCTCCATGTCCCTTGACTTAAGGATTATCCTGAGCACTTCTGGTATGCTTTGCGTCAGGTCACGGTAATTGTCGTTCTCCAGATCCCCTTTCGCCACAGTGTTGCCTTCGACAGATGACTGGAGATCATTTATGGCACCGCGGATATCACCATTAGAGAGACGAGAGATTGATGTTATGGTCTCATCATCAGCATCAAGACCTTCGGCGCCAGTTATCCTTCGCAGGGCTTCTGAAATGCTCTCAAAAGGCACTCGCTCAATCTCTATCATCTGCGACACAGACCTGAGCTTAGAGAATTTGCTGTCGAATGGGTTCTGAGCAGTCATCACCACAGGAAAGCTCGTCTCCTTGACAAGAGATGCCAATTCTGTAGCGCCCCCACGATCTTTTGTCCCAGACATGCCTTCAATCTCGTCCACTAGTATAATCTTCCCTCCACCGAAGAGAGAGCGTTGATGTATCGCAGGACCGAGCAATTCTTTCATGGAAGACTTGTTACGTGTGTCTGAAGCATTGATCTCGAGCACTTCAAGTCCTCTAGAGCTGGCCATTGCATAGACAAGACTGGTCTTTCCGCTGCCTGTGGGACCATAGAGTATCAGACCCTTTTTTTTTGACTTGGGGTTGAATCCATCTATGAACCTGAGAGCCGCATCTGCTACATTAGGTGAGACACAGACCTCGGATGGTGATGATGGCGCATACTTCGATGACCAGGGTAGTTCTGCCATGAGCCAAGAGGTTGACTCCAGACTTATAATTGTTTTGAAGCATGACACATAGATATACCAGATATATACCAGGTAATAAGGGATATAAACTTATAAATTAAGGATATTTAACTACATATATGGAAGATGGTCCATTGAGACGTCCTAAGGTCTATGACCCCGAGATGACAATTTATGTGTCGTACTGGAGGGCAATCGAAGAGGACAGCACAGACCCCCGCAAAGAGCTTCTCGATCTTTCTGAACTTTGCATGATGAAGATGAAACGCAGGTTCAAGGAAGCATACTATGGTCTAGAGGACCTTACAAAGAAGAAACTCGGAAACGAGGAAGCACAATCCATATACGAATGCGTCATGAAGGCCTATCACAAAGTGAAAGGTGCCTCCCTGCTTACAGGAGAGATCCTAGAATCAGTCAGGGAGAGGTACTCAGACCCTGAAGGCTGCGACGATAGGTTATGCTCGCTCATCGAGGATTACAATCTCATAATAGAGACTCAAGAGAACATCATCAATAGTTATGAGAGCATCAATGTCAAGTGAGATGAGATAGAGAAATAAAGAATGTCTGTGTAATCTGAGGCTCATTCGGATTTTGCACTTTTCTTGGAAGACTTTGCCGACGTATTCTCAGCATCATCAGCCTTTTCCTTCTTGTCAGAGGATTTAGCAGCATTCTCTTTGGATTCCGTCTTCTTCTCTGTAGCAGACTTTCCTGTGTCTTTTGCATCAGACTCCTTCTCTTTAGGCTTCTCTGGCTTCTTATCGGCAGGTTTGTCAGCAGAAGTCTTATCCTCATCCTTCTTAGGAGTCTTGGCCTTCGGAGTCTTGTCTTCAGTTGCCTTTTCCTCATCAGGCTTGCCCTCAGAGCGTTCTACACGTGCGAGACGTTTGTTGGTCCTCTGCTTCAGCACAGGGGCCGCTTTGAGCTCTACGGTCACCTTGCCAGAATCATCCTTCATAGCTTTGACAGTGACCTTATGGGGTGGATTCTTTATCCCGTTCTGCCAGAGATGCTCATTGAGCTGCTTACCTAGGGATACATCAGTAGATTTCATGTGCTTGGATATGAAAGAACGTAAAGCCGAGACTGCCCTGTTGGTCCGCTTGTACCTTGGAGCCTTCAGGAACTCTCTGCGTAATGGCACATTGTATTCTCTCTCTAACATAGTGATCTACCTTTATCATGCTTTAGTGTTAGTGCGTCTCCAGCTACGCTTGATAGCAGTATGCCGCCCCGGATGTATCTTCCGCCCAGCGCCATAGACCTTGGGAACCGTCCAGAATGGTGCCCACTTGGACTGCTTGCCTAGTTTTGCAAGCCTTCTTTTCCTTGATGAATGTATGAATCTTGCCATTTTATGCTGTCACCTCTTTGGCTTCAGCACTCTTTTCTGCCACATCTTCCTTAGGAGAATCAGCGGTTGCATCCTGGCTCTTCTTTGCAGCCTTTGAAGCCTTCTTAGGGGCTGGCTTTTCCTGTTTCTTCTCTGTAAGGCCTGATGCACATTTCTCTAGCAAAGACTGGCCTTTGGAAGTTATGTGCCTTCCTCTCTGATTCCTGTCCTTGCCCTGCATCAGATATCCATCCTTCTCGAGCTGCTGAAGGATTGTGCGGATTATGTTCCCTGAGGCAGGCCTGAACCTTTCAGGAGCATAGCCCCTGTCCTGTTTGCTACCATACCTGGTACGTAGTTTAGTCACTCCTATAGGACCCTCTTTATAGACGGCTCGTAGGATAGAAGCAGCTCTAATATACCACCAATCATCAGCGGCAGGAGGCCTGTCCTTCGCAGGGCCTGTCTTGACGAAAGCAGCCCATTCAGGCGGCTGGACAATGTCCGACTTCTTCAGCTCCTGGGACACCTTCTCCAACAGGGCATTTGTATCAACAGCATATATCGAAACCATTTTGTTCCACATCAATCAATGTATGACCAGAAACCGTTACGGCGGCCTTCCTGGCACGGAGCTTGAGAATTATGGGTTATTTAAAAATGTTTCTATGGGCTGTGGACATGAAGAATAGCAGATTCCAGAGCACATGCATAATGCCTGGATTTCCACAAATTATATAAATATATTACCTTGCTTCGCATATGGAGGGATTTTCATGGACGAAGAGAAGATCAAGAAGATCGACAAGGGATCATACATCAAGGATCTCGAGGAGTTTCCTCAGCACATAAATAAGGCGTTCGACCTCGCAGAGAAGACCAAGGTCGACAAGAAGAGCATAGACAAGATCATAGTTGCAGGCATGGGCGGTTCTGCCATATCAGGGGACATCCTCAAGACTTATATGAAATATAATTCTAAGATTCCCGTGTTCGTGAATCGTGATTATAAGCTACCAGCGTTCGCAGATAAGAGTACGCTTGTAATAATGGCTTCCTACTCAGGAAACACAGAAGAGACTATCGACTGTTTCAGGGAAGGGTTGAGAAAAGGCTGTCAGATTGTTGCAATCACGTCCGGGGGAAAGGTCAAAGAGCTTGCCACATTACACAAGAAGCCCATAGTGAGCGTGCCTACAGGAAGGCAGCCTAGGGCGATGATAGGGTATATGTTCTTCCCCATGCTAAGAATCCTTATGGCATACGGCCTCCTAAGGAATGTCAAGAAAGACGTGGAATCGTTGTCAGAGTACTTAGGTAATTCTCTCTTCATGGAGAAAGCGGAGGAGCTGGCAAAGAACCTCCTAGACAAGGTACCTCTGATATACGCATCCGAGGATTTCTATCCTGCAGCAATGAGGTTCAAGACCCAGATTAACGAGAATGCGAAGATACATGCTTTCTGGAATACCGTGCCCGAGATGAACCATAATGAGATTGTCGGGTACACAGAGTCATATGCGCGATATCATATGGTCATCTTCGGCTCCGACTCGGACCATCCAAGGATAAAGAAGAGATTCGAGATAATGAAGAGATTAGTGAAGGGTAAAGGAGTCACTGTGACCCAGATGAATTTCTCAGGGAACTCATTGCTGAAGCAGATGTTCACAGCCATACACATGGGAGATTGGACCAGCTATTACATGGCCTTGCATAAGGGCATCGACCCGAGTCCGGTGGACATCATCGAAAATCTGAAGAAAGATCTCAAG
>CAZTTX010000004.1:0-25001 GCA_964616085.1 uncultured Methanosarcinales archaeon | reverse complement strand
TGGCTTGTAAAGGTATCAAGAGTCAGTACTGCTTAGCTCTTTTGGGACAAACCCGTTTAGGTATATGATGGTCATATGAGAAATATTTTTAATGAGAACTGAGTTTTTCTGGATAATGCCAAGGAAACCATCCTACAACAAAGAGAGCTACAGACACATGGGCCAGAAAGAGCTGAAAGAGGCAGCAAAGACACTACTGCCAGTTCTCAGACTAGGTAAGAATGGGATTACCGATAGTGTAATCACTGAGATTGACCAGCAGCTCAAGAAAAGGGCCCTCATCAAGATTAAACTTCTTGGGTCATTCAGGGAGAACTATGACCGACGAAGCATAAGCGCCGAGATAGCACAGAAAACAGGGTCCAGGATAATTCTTCAGGTGGGAGGATCACTTGTACTTTTCAGACGTTAAATGATTTACCTGCTTATACGGCAACCACCTGGCGGAAGTACTTTGATTATATCATCAAGCTCTCCACCCAATGTCTTCTTGATGCTTTTAGCCACCTGAGATGATTTCTCTGAGCCTTGCACTATCGTCAATATGGCCCTATCCATGTCATGCCTCTCCATATTCGGAAACCTAGTGCTGAGCAGATGCCTGAGAGATGTGTGCGGGCCCGCGTATACTATATCATCCAATATGGTTATCCCCAAACGGAGAGTCCCAGTCAGATATCGTGTTTTCCCTTTTATCATGAAAGACCCTTTTGATAGGTACTCCCCAGAATTTGCCTCTTTCGTGACCTGATGCGGTTCGACATAGAATACCTCGATAGAGCTAATCCCTGCTTTCCAAGCCCTGCTATAGCATGCAAGGAAATCAGCAGCTTCCTGCTTTTCAAGATCACTGATTGGCTTGCCCTCCGCCTTGATGACAACAAAAGGGCTTCCGGCCATATCTGTATGGAAGACAAGATCCCCCTTCTCGGTGTGCTTTTTGATGATTGTCTCATTAGTTGTGGCATCTCTACCACCTATTACAAGCTTGTCGCCAGAAGTGAAGAACCAATGAAATTTCTCATACCACGCACGCTGCCTGGGAGGACGTTTCTCCTTTTCTTCCTTTTCAGCCAGCATTGATTGCTTACGAGCTTCTTCCTCAAGCTTCCTCTCAGCAGTCCTTATTGCCTTCTGGATCCCTTCGAGCTTGCTTTTAGCCTTCTTAGCCTTCTCATAGTACATAGAAGCGTTCTTGTCCAAAGATTTGTTGAAGTATAGTTCTACTTTCATATTATCCTTGTGAGCAGAAGACATTTTTATTATTATCCATTATCAGCCAGAAGGACGGAGCGGCACCAGATGAAATTATAGGCTGCCCGCCAGGATAGAGTTTGCAATGCCAAGCACGAACACAGATATGAACATCATCAAGAAAGAATGCCTCAAGCCGGATTTGTAATCCCCTTCGGACATTTTTCCCAGCACAACACCCGCAAAGAAAGACTGGAAGACCGCCAGCATGACAAATATCCCTGCAAGACTAGTGAACCAACCGAAGACAGACCTGATGAATGTGCCGGGAGTCGAGAAATCAAAACTATGCGATTCTCTCAATTGATCTAGTGCAGCCATATCCTGTCCCCCACCAAAACCATCCGCACCACCTGGACTAGCTTCCATCTCTGATAAGTAAGGGATCAGGACATTCTGGATAGTTATAAGCACGCCCAAGAATATGAAGAATATTACATAGCTCTGAGTAATCTGGCCTTGGATACTAGCCTTCCTTTCTTGTTTAAGCTTCTTAATTGTCAGGAGCGAATCAGTTATCGAGCCAAGGACATCCTCTATATTACCTCCAGATTTCTCGGCTTGGAGGACTGTGGCGATCGCCCTCTTTACGATGGGATTATTGACCTCTTCAGAGAAATTCAAGAAAACTCTTCTTATAGGTATGTTCCATTCCACCTGGTTGGCCATCTTCTTAACATAGAAAGTTAACTCTCCATAATCACCTTTAGATACATAGATGATAGCCCTTGTCAATGGCATTCCTGACTTGACAGCACTTACAAGGTTTCGCACGAAATCTGGGAACCTTTCTTCTATCTCTTTCTGCTTCCGGTTATATGCAAAATAATCAAGGAGGAAAGGTAAAATGGCTGTTGCTAGAGACACCATGAGGAAAGCGAAGAATATCACAGTGCCCACTAGAAATGTAAAAGTAAATACAAGCAGCACTATAGAGATGATTATGCCCGTAAGGTGCTTTCCTTTGAAATCTATGCTGTATCCCATCTTAAATCAGATGCTTGGCTGTGTCAGCTCAAGCAATATTATGAATAGTATATTCAATGCAGGTATGGCTACATATGTACCTAAAATCATCAATGTGTTAACATCCATATCGCCCACAGTGCCTCCCAATATGCTTACCATGGATAATGCCGCCACGAAAAACAAAGGGGAAGCTACCATGAGGCCGGTATATATATCGGAAAATGTTGAGATGCTCTCAGTATATTTCTGTCTCTCAAGCTTATAATTGAGCATAGCCTGATCAGCACTTTCCCTCAGGTAGTCCTTAAGTTCACCGCCAGATTCTATGTTAGAGATGAAGCTATCCAAGAAATCCCTCATCTGCTTAGACGGGCAAGTGAGTGAGACCTTGCCGATGGCAGTAGTGAGATCATACCCGAAGAGCTCAGAATACTCCACAACCTTCTCAAGCTCCACAGATACCTCTACATATTCCTCTGACTCTGAAAGGAGCTTGAACATCTCTGTAGGGTTAACGCCAGCACTGGTGACCGCAGCCATATGATCAATAGCGAAAGGCAGATTGGTATCGATACTACGCTCTCTTGTTTTTATCAATGCCTGTGGATAAAGAGTGAAACCAATAATCGTTCCAGATAAGCCAAATACACCTGCCAAGAAAGCATTAGCTAAAACTATGGGCGGAGGTACGAAAGCTATGAAAGATAACAGAGCTACAATGAAAGCTAGTCCTATCCCTGAAATTATTGAAGTGAATAACATAAGGTTACTATATGTCGTAGATAGCATGTGAATATTTGCCAGACGCAGGTTCTTGTATAGGTTCTTGAAGAAGATTGGAAATGCATTTACTATCTCTGCCCCAGTATCACGCATCATCACATTGGCCAGGGCAGTGTAAGATGTAGGTTTATAGCTTATCTTTTTATCTTCTTTCTTGGTGCTAAGACGTTCTATGAAATCGTGGGCATCCCTTTTGGTGATGAGATTCTTTGTCTCAAGATCTTCCTGACCTTCCAGATGCATCCTCCGGATGTTCCTGAATCGTTTTGAGAATGCTGTCTTCTTGCCAACCACATCACGGTTTTTCTTGCTCCGTTCTTCTATAAATTTCTCAAGACCTGATTTCTTCTTTTTCCCATCTTTCGTGAGCTGGTTCTTTGGAGTCTTGCCTAAGAACCAATCCATGAATACCTTGAAACCACTATCTTCCTTCCCAGATTCTTCAGAGATGGGGTCCACTTTTCGTTTAGGGAATAATGTAGTGTATATACTCTTGGCCACACGATCCATCATTGATGTCTCTGCAACACGTTTACGCTGTGCGAAATCATCAGCAGACGACTGCCATCTTTTGTCCTCCTTCGACTTCTTGCCAGATAATCTACCGGATATCTCAGATTCTATCTCTTTCTCCTCTTCGGACTCTGTGACAATGGGTATATCGAACTTATGTGAATCTATATAGGTAAATATGCCTTCGCTATACTGTTTCATCTGATTTATCATGTAGGAAATGTAATCATCATACATTGCATAGACTTTATATTCCTCATAACCCTTCAAAAGCTTTGACGAACGGAATTCAAATTCTTCATCACTTATAAGTCCCTTAGACCTTTTGTCCTTTAGGGCATCCATCTGTGATTTTATCCTCTTCTTCTTCTTGAAGAGTGAAAAAGATTTTTCCGCGACCTTGCTTATCTGATCAGAATAAGACTTAAGCATCTCGCTATCAAAAGACGCAGGGTCATATATCTTCTTGTTTGGACCATTAGGGTCAAACGCCGAGAACACAGGCCCAGACCCTTTCCCTCGCTCCTTCTTTTCCTGCATTGTCATCTGTTCATCCATATCCAAACCCACTAGTAACCCAACTTGTCGATTGTCCTTCTGAGCCGTATATTATGCTTGAGAGCCTCTTCCTTCACAAGCTCAAGTTTTAACTCTACGTTCTTCTTTTCTTCTTCGCTGTGCGCCCGCTGCCTAAGGAACTCAGAATATATATCGATTGAGGCATTCAACATGTTCACCTCATTATATATCTCATTGAGAGTCTTCTCATCCATACCCATCACTCCCTAAACTGTTTCTGTGTCTCTTGCTGTCCAGTAACAGCACTCGCTTGGGCCTCACGCATATACTCTTCTTTCTTGACCAACAAAGGCACTCCTTGTATACCGTACCTCTTCAGGACATCCTTAGGATCATTGTAATACTGATTCACCACACGTGTAAATTCCTTATAATCGACTACATTACTCTCAGCAAGCTTCTGAATCAGCTTAGAACGTATCTGCATCTCTTCAGAGACATCATTTATCCCAACTCCTAATATCTTGCTTATCAGTTCCAGTGCCTGCATATTATCCTTAGTATCAGTCGTGTCTGCAGTAGGATTATAAACGAAAGGTGAGCGTGTAGATACTTGGCCATCCTCCTTTACTTCCAATATCTCATCAACCTGGCGTAATCTCCTCACATTATGTTCACCAACTTTCATGTGATTCATGTGTACAACCACATTCATAGACTCGACAAGAGATGCAGGAAGACTGATAGGGGGTGTGGTCAATCTCTTCACCAGTGCATCGACAGAAGATGCGTGGAAAGTACTGAAACAGCTATGTCCTGATGCCATTCCCTGGAAAAGTACATATGTCTCCTTGTCACGCACCTCTCCCACTATGACATAATCTGGATTCTGTCTGAAGCTCTCTTTCAGGAGATCGAATAGAGTAATCTCACCATACTTCTCACCAGTCATATTAGCCACTCCAAAACCATCTCTTGTTACGGCAGGTAGCCAATTATCATGCGCTATATTAAGCTCCCTTGTGTCCTCTATAGAACCTATCCTGGCTTCCGAAGGTATGAAGGAAGCTATCGAATTGAGCAAAGTAGTCTTTCCAGAACCGGTCTCTCCAATAGTTATTATGTTGAGCTTATTCTCAACACAGAGCCAAAGATAGGCAAAGGCATCGGCAGAGGCAGTCTTCATCCTCACGAGACTTGTAGGCATCCATGGGTCTTTTGTGAACTTCCTTATAGTGAAGGTTGGACCCCTTGTAGTCACATCTTCACTGTAAGTTGCATTAACCCTTGAACCATCAGCCAAGGATCCGTCCAATATAGGTTGAGCATATGAGACATATCTCCCACATTTCTGTGAAAGCTTTTCGACAAACTCAGAAAGATGCTGCCTTTCCTTAAAGATTATGTTGCTACGTATATTCCTGAATTTCCTGTGTACTACATATATTGGGAAACCAGCACCATTGCACTCGATATCCTCTACATAATAATCCCTCAAGAGTGGCTCTACTTCATTAAGGCCTATGAAATCTCGGTATATGTAGTACATAATCTTCTGATAGGTTTCCATAGATACGCGCGTCCCAAGCTCACCAAGGATTGATTGGACATTATGCTCCAGATACTGTACAACTTTCTTGTTTTTGGCAGCATTGATGAAGCTTATATTTATCATCTCTTCCAGACCGAGAGTCACAAGCCTTAGGATCTCACGTTCCATATCATCCAGCTCAGGCTCATCAACATAGTAAACAAGCTCACCGTTCTTGTTATCCCAGAAAATATGACAAGAGCAATGAGGGGGGATCAGATCATATTTCACATTTATCTTGGTGTGATCATCATACTCAGGTATCTGTACAATCTGAGGTCTCAGGTCAAGCTTGAAATACACCTTCGTATCCTTGAGTTCGTCCTCATCATCGTCCTGTGCCGCTTCTTTAATTTTTTGTTGCTCTTTCTTCTCCAGGATAGAACGTGCCCCACTCGGCTCTTTATCAGTGGTTTGCGTCTGCCCAGAAGAATCATCACCTTCAGTTTCATTGCCTTTGGTCTTTTTGCTTCTGTCAAAAATTCCCATGATAACCCCTCACGAATATACACTATAAATCCTGCAAAGAATGTTTTTAAATATTTCTATTTGCTGGCATATTTGTGACGACATGATGACAAAGAAATGTCAATGCGATCTGAAATTACGTATCTCAGGCCTGATAAAATCCGCCTCTCCATCCAAGATGATGTGCAACTCATAAGAATAATCAAGAAGACCATCCTTATAGATCTCGAGATGAGTCACATGTGATGACGAACCCAAACGTGATCCCCTTCTTGTAAGCGTAGTATAACCCTGACCTTCTTGTGATGCAGGATCGCCTGAAATCCCAAAAGAAAGATCTGGCTCTGTAGTATTTCCAGTCTCTTTCACGGTGACACTTTGTATTATGTCACTAGTGTTTATCGCTACAGGTTCATTCTTTGTTCCTGCTTTGAGCAGAGAGAGCTTTATAAGACTATTCTCAAGCACATAATTATCCTCGAATTCGCTCGCTGTCACGTCACTATTCGCAGATATCACAAGATTACCCACTTTGTATGAAGACCGAGGTTCTACAATCCTAGTGCCAGAACTCATCTCCCATCTCAAACCATCTTCATCCATTAGCATAGTGCCTTGGGAGACCTCGAATGGTACATATCTTTGAGATCCTCTACCTTCAGAAGCCACCTGTTCAATGTGCTGGTCAAGGACAAGCATCTGATTCTTCATGTTGTTGAAGATAGAACGATCACGCATACCCTCTATGAGAGGCAATCCTGCCTGCAATATGAAAGCTATAGATATAGCTGCCACCATCGTATAGAGAACTGCTGAAACCCAAATCTGTGACTTTTTATTCATCTCTATCCCATTTTTCCGATAGCATACTTAATAAATTTTACTATAAGAGCATAAAGAGATCTCACACCCTCACCGGTCGACCCAGTCATCGTAAGACATACATATCATATCCTCTCGCGAGCATATCTTTGCCATCTGCTCACAATCAAAAGGAAAGATAGCGAATTCCGTAGCATTGATTGAAGATATATCGACATTCCTATCATCACCAGGCCGGAAGACAAAGAACTCCATAGTCTCACGTGCTGAAGTCTCAACATCAACAAATGTAAGAACATCAAGAGGATATGAGCTTATCCTGTTGTTGACAACTTCCAGCTCATTCTCACCCCTCATTGCCACATCAAAGAACATCTGATGACAACTTATCGTCTTCGTCTCATTCTCAGGGACATCCGACATGGATCCACGATATATGGTGACCATATTATGGCCCACCATCAAGAGTAGTGTGACACCAATGGCTCCAAGTAGGATTATGAAGAACTTCCTGCTTGCTTCATTCATTTTGATCAATTGATACGTTTGAGACGATCGACCATATCCTTAAGGTTCCTCTCCTCATAATACATAGTGCTGACATAAGGTACTGAACCTACTATTATGGAGATTAGACCAAGTATAACAAGGAGGTTGAAGACTCCTTCGTATCCAGTCAACAATCCTAGAACACCTAAGAAGATGAAGAAGAAATACAAGAAGATAGCCTTATTCAAAACAAAGACAGACTTCTCACGCCTCAGCTTAGATATCTCAAGCTCCATCTCAAAGATCATGGAATCTTGAGCAGTAAATTGCTTCCGAGATTTCTTCTTCGTCTCTTTCTTCTTATTTTGTGATTCTGCCATCCTCTCACCTACAAGTCAAAACTTCCTCCCACTGCTCACCATAATCAGAGCATTGAGCAGGTATATTGGAACCTCTCACCATAATCTTTGGTATGGCCTGGACAAACTCCACCGAGCCATGATCCGATGCATCATATGGCAGCTCAAAGCGCTCTATACCACTTCTTGATAAAGTAACATTATAATCGTAAGACTCGCCCGAACCTTGAGTTCCCAAGATATTGAATACAAATCCTTCCAAATCCATAGAACCTCTGTTCTGTAGTGTTATCTCTACATGTTGGTCATCATCGTTGTAGCATATTCTGGGCGATCCTCCAACATGCACAAGCTGGACAGCCACATTCTGTGAGCATGCAATCCTCGTATCAGAAGTGACGCCAGTATCCCTTGCAGTATCCTCTACGTAAGCTCTACCCCAGTTCATCACTACCGCACCAAGAGCTACTGCAAATGCAATCAAGAGAACTGTAGCGATAAGAGGAGATATACCTTTCTTGTTTCTCATCATGGGATCAATAAGCTTTCTTAAGATCATCCGTATGTCACCTCTGGAACACGCCCAGGGAAATATGTCTCAAAAGACCTAACCTTTTTTCAGACATCTTCATATATAAAGGTTGTGGTATAATATGCGTCGCCATCTTTCAAGCACAATAGTCAATACCTGTTTCTGTCACAGTCCTCTCATAGCAGTATATCATATCATCATCCGTTATGATGACTGGGACGATCTCTATCTGGTATGTGGTGGACTGCTTCAGTACCCTGACATTCCTAACATCTGAAGGTCGGATATTGACATCTACAGACCTCGATACAGGACTTTCGACATAGACATCATATATGTTCATAGAGAGCTGATTGACAGTTATACTCTCACTGTTGGTAACATTCATCTCTATAGACTGAGGATTCTGGCATATGTCTTGTATCCTAATCCTGATTGAATTACATTCAGCAGTATCAGCCATGACACGAAGTTCTCCTGCGAACATTTCGCCTCTCTCTTCAGACCAGGCGAACATGAAAACGCTAAGAGCGACCACGAAAGCAAGCAGGAGCACCCAGGACAACCATATGGCATCTGCTTTCTTGGAGTATAGCATAGGAATATCTGGGAAGCGTAGCCTTTTAAAGTTTTCTGAAAGTGTAAACCTAGAATAAAAACAGAGAACTATTTGCCTATTCTGCCACTATTGATATGTTTACCTTCCTGTCTCGTGTCAATCCGAGATTCTCCAACGAAATCCGGCGCGCATCAGATACATCTTTCCCACTCACTACAATGTTTTTATGATGAAGTGAAAGGACTACAGAAAGCTCATCGTCAGATGCTCTTGAGAAGGTTGGGACAATCTCATCTAGGAAATCTCTTGAGAGAAGCAGATTGTCTTTTTCACTTAATGTGTGAGATGATATCCCAGAAGGTACAAAGAAAATGAAATCTGTTCCAGAACCATGACGATTATTAAGAGTAATGTGGCCATTTTCGTCGATTTCAAGGACGGCCAAATCTGAATCAGAAGCCAGACCAAAAGTATTTGTGCCATCATCATGGAACATCATCTTTTCACCAGATTGTACATCATCTCCAATAATATTACCTATGCGCATCTCAAGACCTATCTCCGAGACGAAGATTGTGATGTCTTCAAGACACATAACCTCATCGAAACATACCATAGCATGATATACACCCTCCTCTTCAGGCGCCACAAGAGTAGCCATATAACTCCCATTGCCTCTATCATTTACTGAGAAATCTTCATAAGTGTATCCATCAATGTATACAGAGAATCTCCCGAGATCAATTTCACCCAGAGGCTCTCCACCAGATCTTATATCGAACATGAAGTTAAGTTCAGATCCAGAATATGCTTCAATCCCATCACCATAATCGCTTCCAAGATGCATACTCCCTGGCTCTCTCCCATCATCAATATTAAATTCGGAAAGTCCTGAAGTCACTTCACCCATGACATTATAGCACAAGATGACATACTCATAGGATTCACCATCATCAAGATTAAGTCTTGTATCGTGGAACGTCCCTCCCGTAAACTCAAATTGTTCAGCTTCAGCTTCATCTGCAGGTCTATAGTAACATTCAGAAGACCTATCTGTCTCAACACTTAACACAGGAGAAGATCGGGAAACCCTTCCTTGTGGCTTTATGTTCCTTATCACAGGAGGCTCTATATCAAAGAATTCTCCATAACGGTCAGAGAAGAGACTGTAGACACCAGCCCCACTGATAGCTCTTATCCTGAAATGATATGTAGCGCCGACAGAAGTGCTGTACTCATAGCTGTCACCAGTGACATTAGCAGCACGCACAATATCATTGAAATTCCTGTCAGTAGCTATATTCAGCTCATATCCTGACACACCAGAAGGAGAGTGTTCTACTTCGGTCCAATTGAAATCAAGCGTGCCTGAGCCAGGTACAAGATCTGTTGCCTTTGGGATAGGAGGTCGCCTATTGTCGTACAATAGCGTATATTCCTCAATAGCTGAAGAAAGTTTAGCATAATTAACAGCCTTTATCTTCAATGAGTACTCTCCCGGATCGAGTCCCGTGAGATAGATTGTGCCATTTTCTCCCCATACATCGATGTTATCATCAGGATTACGCCCTTCCTCCGAGAGCCTATAAGAGAAACCTTTGATGGGAGCATTGGGCGATTCAGCTTCAAGATTTATAGTGAGGACTGGATCTGATGTCCATGTGCCGTTCACGAACGACTTCTCAAGAGAAATAATTTCAGGAGGTTCTGTGACTATCCTGAAAATCTCAGAAAAAGCAGTTTCAGAGATCCCTCCAGATAATGTTCTAGCACCCACTGTGTAATTCTTGCCTTGCTCCATCTCAAGCCCTTCATGCACCACGTTCCTTATCTCTGTATATTGCCAAGATGTGATATTATCACCATCCTCATATATCTTGTACTCGTAGGTCGTGCCAGGACTGACTGAATGATTGTGATATATCTCGAACTCTATATAATCAGTGTGGCCCCAATACTCAGATGGTACAGAGACACTAGGCTCGTCTACTGCAGTCGTATCAAGAAAGATAGTAGCTACGTATTCGCCGATGTTACCTGCAACATCAAGGACCTGATACGTGACATTCTTTTCACCATTCAATGGAGTGAGCACCCAGGGCCTGGATTCCTGACATTCAACAAAATCTTTCTCTTCTATATCTTCATCCTCGTTTGCCAATCTGCAACCCTGGATACCAAAATCATCCTCAGCAGTCATGTGAAGAGTCACAAGCCTAGAGTTAACCTCTTCTTCCTCGTCATGCCCATCAAGCTCAGAGATATATATGCTGCCATCTGGAGGATCGAGGTCCACATAGACCAGAACCTCAAGCTCCCATTGGTTTCCGAGACCATCATCAACATATATGGGTAAGACTCTCTCACCAGCAGTTACTCCATCTCCCACAGTTATGTCTGGGCTGGTGTAGATACCATCGTTCGCCTGAGCATCATTCCCATCTCCATCATCGCTCAGCTCAACATGAGAATCGCCACCCACTGAAGAAGCATCTAAATATACATCATAGCCAAGACTGCCGGAAGAGTATGTCACATAGAAATCCTCACCATCACTCACCGCTTCTCTGCTCACACCCGCAGTACCTTCAGGAGAAGGAGGGACGCCGGCATATATGTTATCCAGATTGAAAGGACCATAATACGTCCAATCGCCATATAGCATCATACCAGACTGGAGCATATTACCAGATATGACTGCAAATTCAAGGAATGCGTCTTCAATATCCCTAGAAGGATTGATAATCTTTGTATCGTACATGACCACATTACTTATATTTGCACATTCTATGGTAGAATCGTTGATTAGTGTATCCCCTATCGTCATGTCCCCAGCCTCACAAGGTTCTATGGACCAGTTTCCAACCTTGGTAACATCACCTTCAAGACTGTATCCAGTAACCATCCCTGTAAAGAGCAGAAACATAAACATACAAAAGAGAAAGGTCCTCTTTGCTACACACATAAGGCTTTCTATGGGCTATCGCTTTAAATAATTTTTCTATGGCATTACTGTGATTCAACGCATAGAGATGTCGAACATGGCACGGAGCTGTACATCATCCTCTCCGAACCTGAAAGAATAATAAGAACCTGCAGCAGATATCTCCATATGACTGTCGGGAGGGAAGATCTCCACATCACCATGCGATAACCATTCACGCTTGTTAGTAGATATGGCCTCGATGTCTGTGTTGAGAAGGTTCACTACAGTGATAGAATCATTATATGCAAGCATGTAGACAAGATCAAAATCTACGTTCCTGCTCTCTGCATAGTCCCTGAAACGGTTCACATAATCCAGATATGATTCCTGGATGTCTTTTCCCGAGCCTGCAGCCGAGTTTATGGCCATATGTGATTCTGTCATGAAATTATTGCGCATCAGCTGGAAGACATGTCTGTCTCGTGGTCCAATCAGGTTTGTGGAGATGAGTCCCATGGCCATTATTATGAGTATGACTGCCGCAACAACGAAATACTGGCTTTTCTTTGTCCTTATCATATTCCTATCACTCATGTCAATTACGATGTATAGTTATGTTTATCCTATCGTCGTCAGTACGTCCATCATGCCGTATGAGAACACTATGGTCACCCCTAGAAAGTTCCATACCACCATCAAGAACTAGACGCCCATATGTCAGTCCGAGGCTCAAATCTAGGAATTCCCCTGATGCAACTTGGAATTTAGGGCTCATCGACTCGAAGAAAACACCCCTAGAGAGCTGCCTATTCTTCTGCCGGAATATGTCATCAGGAACATCAGACGGCACAAAGAACACGAAATTATTCCCATCATCAAGCACGCTTGATAGGACCATCACATTATCTTCAGTAGAGCTCTCAAAATGTACTTTATCAGAGTCTGAAGCGAAGCCAGTCAATAAATTGCCGTAGTTGGTATACGAAAGCCTGGAATCCTCATGTATGACATATTCTCCGATGAGCCGGGCTTTCATCTCTAACCTCAGCTCTCGAGTCTCTAGGGAGATATCATCAATGCAGAGATTATCTTTGTAGCATATAGTTATAGAGTATTCATCCTCACCATCTGGAGCCTGGAAAGATACAAGATATGTCCCATTGCCACGATCATTGACAGTGAATCTCTCATATTCATCATCATCAATGTGGAATGAGAATGCTGAAAGAGGTAATTCACCTATGCCACCACCAGAGTCACGGAGCTCTACCTCAATATCCTGCTCATGAGAAGAGAATGCTTTAACAGTGTCATCCTGCGCAAGGAAGATGCCGGTCGGGCTCAAGCTCTCGTCAACGTGTACTTGGGTAGTAGTAGAGTTGGTGTTACCTGAAGAATCATGGCACAAGAATGCCAAGGTATGCTCACCTTCATCCAAAGATGTCCTCACCTCATGGACATTACCTCCTGTAAGATCAAATGGTTCGCCAATCATCCCATCCTGACTTATATTCTTAGAATAGAAACATTCCGATGGCTTGCTGGTCGTCAAATGCAGAACAGGAGTGGTCGAAGCTATCCTACCGATTGGTTTCTTTTCATGGAAAAGAGGTGGATGGAGATCAAAATAGGTGCCATCTTCAGTCGAGAACGGACCGTAGATACCTGCATTGCTCTTGGCTCGGACTCTGAAGAAATATGTGTCAGAACGCTCAGCGAAGAAGTCATAGCTTAAAGTCCCACTAGATACAGTAGTATCTTCGATAATATTCTCGAAGAAATCGTCAGTAGCGATTTGTACATTATAATAATCGACGCCTGAGATGTGGTCGACAGCTGTCCAATTATACGTCATGCTGCCCGAACCTGAAGCCGCAGGACGTTCTGCAGATGGTGGTGAGGGTATTGTGTTATCATATCTCACAAGGAATTCTTCTGGGTCCGAAGATAAGCCGCCTTTTGTTAGCACTTGTACTATGAAATGATGCTCTCCTGGAGACATCCCTGTCAGATATATGGTGGCTTCCTCACCGGATACATCAACATTCTGATTAGGCATAGACCCATCTTGAGAAAATCGATAAGTGAAACCATCTATGTCCAGTCCTTCAGCAGCCATCTCAAAGAACACAACAGGGTCAGAGGTCCATTCACTATCATTTACAGAAGGCTCAAAACTTGTTATCTCAGGAGGTGTCATGTTCAGCCCGAAATCTATACTGCCCTCAGGAGATATGCTTCCCAGTCGTGCTCGCGCAACAATAGAGTAATCCACACCTTCCTGAAGATCAAGACCATCGTGCGTTATTCGTGAAGTCTCCGATATTTTCCAAGGAGTGATGTTACTGCTCTCGTCCATTATCCTGTATTCATAAACTATTTCCGATGTGTCTATTCTATCCTCATATATGACCCTGAAATCAACTGAGTCAGGTATCCCCCAGTTTACGCTAGGCATCTCAACTAAAGGAGCTTCTTCGAGCTCAGAAAGATTCAGTTCTATACTATCCTCATAGATTTCACTCTTCAGGCCAACATGATCCCTCACCTGATAATAGACCGTCTTATCTTCATTTATATCCGGTAGGACCCATGGTCTCAATGTCTCGCAATCCCTGAAGGGTTTATCTTCTATATCTTCATCTTGATTGGCGATCCTACATCCATCAACTGCAATATTATCTTCAGCAGTCATATGGAGATATACTACCCTAGATCCTGTGGTATCAGTCTCTTCAGGATCATCTGTTGTGGTTATCTGCAAGGAACCGCTTGGATCTTCTGAGTCGACATTGATGTTCGTCGTAAGTTCCCACTGATTGCCCATGTTGTCATCCACTGTTATAAAGAGCTCATATTCACCAGTTGTAATGCCCGATTCTACAGTTCCGACAGTTATGTTCTGGCTTGTATATACACCATCGTTCGCCCTGTCATCATTGCCTTGCCCATTGTCTAGAAGCGGGATGCTATCGCCTGCCCCGACAGAAGATGCATTAACCTCCACACTATATCCAGTAGAGCCCGAAGAATACGTCACAAAGAATTCCCTCTCAGGTGCGACATATTCCCTGCTCACAGTCGCTGTACCCTCCGGAGATGGAGGCAGCCCATGTACATATATATCAGCCAGTTTCCTTGGACCATAGTAAGTATAACCAGTTCCACCATAGTACAGTTTGCCAGAATCAAGAGAGTCCCCAGATATGAGAGCATACTCTATCTCTGAATCCACGATTTCCTGTGTTGCGTTGGTTATCTTTGAAGAGATGATTGTAGAATCTATGACATCAGTACAGACGATCTCAGAATCTATTATGGTTGAACCCTCTATCGTATTATCCCCATCACAATCATCGATTTCGCTGTCCTCTATAACATTAGCGGATACGCTCAAAGCTAAGATAGGTAAGAGGATGATGGCCAAGACAATAGAGAGGAACCTATACATCAATGTGATTTGTGATAAGACGCTTTAAATAATTTTTGTAGCTGGCAGACTTAGAAGTCATCTATCTTGTCGCTTCAGCGGTCACCATCTGTGACACCATCTCCAAGAAATTGCCTCTGTCCTGGGTGAATACATCTACCTTGTTCCCCGACCCATCTTGAACTGATTGCTGTCGCAAACCTCGTACCTGAGCATTCATACTGATGGCATTGGCACCTTCATGCTCTTCATAGGATAAAACACCGTTATCCAACAATGCCCTCATCGTCATATTCAGAACTGTCGCATTAGAATTCCCTATAGTCCGTTGAGGTACGAATACAACAGATTTCAGCTGACCGTCATCATCTAACACCTGATAAAGACCAGATTCAGATTGGGACTCCCATTGTGGAAGTGACCTCACAAATCCTACAGTCTTATCCATAATCTCTTGCATACGGTTTTCAGTAGTCTCATCAAGCTGCCTAGTCATCTCATCTGCATGTTCTTGAGGGTCTGCACCTTCTTGAGATACTTCCTCTGCAAGAGCATCAATCTGTTCATCAGGAACTTCTTTTTCAATTATTTTCGCCGCGTCTTGAAGTATCTCCTTGTTCTTGCGTTCAAGGATATCATGAAGCTTTCTCTGCGACATCTTTTCGCTGAAGATGTTATAGTTCAGCTTCTGCATGTCCTCGCGAGCTACCTTCTGGATGTTCTGGAGTGTACCTGGATCCATCCTTTCTACTATATGTTCAATCTTCTGTTGAGTGGGAGGTGGGACATAGCTCTTGTTGGAAGTAATCTGATTGAGACCCGATAATATGGAAGCAGCACCTATGAGAGCAATGACAGCATTCCTCGCTTTCTTGTTACGATTGAAGAATCCAAAGAAACCTCCACCTTCTTTCTTCTTCCCTATTAGTTGAGAAGAAGACTCTTCTTGTCCTTTCTCATGCTCAGGACGCATATCAGGTATCTGTTTAACAGGCAAAGATTCAGCTTGCTTCTTCAACTCAGAATCTATCTTTGCCAACTCTTTCTCTAGGGCCTGTTCATTGAGATCAAGTGTGTATATATAATGGCTATATTCTAGAATTTGATTGAGCACGTTCAATGTCTCAGAAGAGAAACTGATGAGATCATCGAGCAACCCTTCAAGCTGTTTAACAGCATCAGGATGCATGCCAGTTCCTGGTTCTGCTCTTTTCAGAGGTTTGTCAAGCAACACATCTACCCTTTTTATTATCTTGGATGGAGACTTTTTACCTGCTTTCTTCTTTATCGCCTGTACATCTTTAATCTTGTTCTGGATAAGGGTAGCCAGTTCCCTTATCTTCTCAGCGTAATTGCTCTCGGTTTTAAGGTGATTCAACGCCAATTGGAGATGCTTATTGGGGCGTTCAGGAGAAAGATGAGATTCAACCTCAGTGGCCTTCGCATCAGCAATTTCTTTTGTCTTTTTGGCGTATTTTGTCATCCTACGCTCTATACGCCACAGTTTCCTGTAAGGGTTATGCTTCTCTACTTCATCCACAGATTCAGAAATCTTCCTGTGTTGTGCCCGGATGTTATCGTGCTTGATATCCTTCTCTTTTATGCTTTTCTTCAGACTCTCGGCACCAGGAATTATGATGTCTTTCAGTATCTCTGCATGCTCTTCTACAAGACGTGTGGCCATCTGGTCCCATACAGCAATCCTTTTTGACTCCCTCCCATCAGCCGATAACTGGATCTGATCTGAAGGAGCAGTGCCTGGACGCGCACCAGGACCATTGTCAGCAGGAGTGTTGGAAGGAGTGCTGCTACTAGAACCATTGCCAGGAGGAGTATCAGAAGGAGTACCACTGCCGCTACCTGAGCCGGTGCCTGAACCACTGCTTGGAGATGTGCCAGGAGAAGGAGTCACACTACCGCTACCTGAGCCAGTGCCAGAACCGCTACCAGGAGATCCGCCAGGAGGAGTGCCAACACCACTACCTGAACCACCGCCTGGAGACCCATCAGGAGAGGGAGGACGGCCAGAACCAGAGAAAAAGGATGGTAGATTAGCGAAAGGGTTCGCATGCTCAGTGGGCAATATCATTATTATGAATGACAAGCCAGTGAGGACAAAGAAAGTCAAGGAAGCCCCTGATTCACCAAGAAGACCATAACCGACAGCCAAAGTGAAGAAAACTGTTACAAATACATAACTCCACTTACCACGCGCTTCCTTATTGTTGCTAGGATAAGGATACCTAGAATGACTCTTCTTCGTAGAGAAGTAAGCCATGCCACCCATGAGGAAAGCGATGCCCCAGACTGCTACAAGACGGACCGTACCCAGGATGTTCATAGCATTCTCCATGACTGCCTCAGGACCGCGTGTTGTGGTCGTGAAACCGAAAAGTCCTAGCGAAGCGATGAATCCCAAGGTCTTGGCAATCTTGACAGTGAGGGCTTTCTTCTTATCATCGCTATTGAGATGAGGGATAGCAATAAGCCCAAGTAGGAAGACATAATAGAACAGGATGGTGAAGAGGATCATGAGAAAGATTACCACAAACCAAGGGTTCCCGAACATACCATCAATTATCTGGTTAGAAGTACGGCCTATCATGCCAGGTATATCAGAAGCGTATGCATCCTGCACTCCAAAAAGGAAGAGCATAAGAGACGATAATATGAGACGACCACGTAGCATACGATTAATCTATCATCTTGGTATTTAAATATTTCTCTGAAAAACAGAGCAATAATTTCCTCTGTTACTCAGAAAAGCGCTTAGAATATCACCATCAGCACAGAGAAGAAAAATCTGCGCATGTCTTATGCTCTCATGGACGTATCAAGCAGACGTTAGCATTATTCCATAGCACTATGGTCCCGTCTTGCTAGATAGTACCCGTCATCCCTATCATCCAATATTCCTCTTATGAGATCACGTAATTGTCTAGCCCTCACATTTTTTGGGTCATGCTTGACCATGAGTTCGAAGATGTGCTTTGCAAGGAAATAATCCTTGGCATAGAATGCATCCACTCCATTACGTAACATCTCATCATCTGAAAGGTTCTCACGTAAAAGTGAACGATGCAAGACCCTCACTGGTGTGCGCTTACCGGATGCGTATTCATCCTCATGCTCGACCATATCTTCTACAAATAGATTACGCTCCGCTTCATCATAGGACTCATCCTCTTTACGGGCAGTATCGCGGGGTATAGTCTCTATTACGTCAGGACCTTTATCAGTAAATATCAATTCAGGATTTACTGGCTCGACATTCTTCCTATGCTTTCCTACAGAAGGTGCGTCTGGGAATATGTTCTGGCCATCAGCTTTTATCCTGCTCACCACAGTAGGCACTGGAGCAGCAAGAGACTGCGATTGGATTCCAAGATTTCCCCCTGAAGAGGACTGATTATCAACCTCGGCTTTCTCAGATGGGTCTTCTATTTTTATTTCTTCATGAGATATTCCTGCTTTTGTCGGAGCCTCAGGTATAGTCTCATTTCCATCCTTTTCAAGATTATCTCCAATTTTTATGTTTTCCCTGTCAGCCATCTTAACACTGTGCCAAAGGCAATTTAGCTTTAAAAAGGTTGTTAGTAACCCCGAAGTAATAAACAAAAACATGAGACGCCGTTTCAGTAGAAATCCTAATTTCTAGATTGTGAGGTGGCAGAAGACTGTGCTCTCTCCCCATATTTTCTATCCAAGAATCTACTGTATTCCGCAACCCTGCTAGTAATCTTTTCCTTAGCCTCCTCATCGCTTATGTGCAGATGCTGTATTATCTTTGAATTAATCTCAGCAAGGTGACGTCCCGCCCCATCTATATCTTCAAGGGTATACTCTTCTTCGGATATCCTTCTGAGGAGGTTTCCGAAAGCCTCAAGCAGATTGTTAGTACATATCAGATCATGCGTCCGGATTATCACTCCAAGATCCGCTTGTAATGTCTCGAGATGCCTCTTTGCCGATGTTATAGTATCAGCAGCATTCTGCACGACATCTGAAGATGAGCTTCCCTGATCACCCTGTTGCACCAGCGAGGCCAGTTCTGAGTAACCATCAAGATCTTCAGCAGCCAGGGAAAACAGACCTTGGGTCTTACGTCGATACCCTTCCATACTGCTATCCGTAAAAAAATCTGATACTATCTCAAGGTAAGATTGTCTCTGTGTTTTAAGTGCATTATTAAGCCGATCAACAGCTTGTGCAGCTCTCTCAGAGGCCTCTGACATCTGGTTTGCCCTGGTTTCAACCTCATTGAACACGTGCTCAGAACTATGGTATGCGTTTGCATAATTATTGTTCACTCTCTCGAAAGCAGCCACGAGGTTCTGCATATTGTCGAATGTATTTTTCATCTTAGTGAACTCCGAGAAGAACCGATCAATATCATCTTTTGCAGAAGAGATAGCAGAACTCATATGCTTGATGTTCTCACTTAATCTCTCGGTTTTAGTGTTATCTGCTTGACGCCTTTTCTCGTCGCGTACCACGTTATCTTGCTCTTTAGTAAGCGCTTGCATAAGGAGTTCATAGTTGCTGATTGTACCTCCAAAACCATCAACTGTCCCAGATATGCTTTCCAATCTTTTCTCTATATCTGGCAGATTATTCCGTGCAGCCTCAACAGAACGGAAGAAATGAGTCATATTACCTAAAGTATTCATAGCATTCTTCTGTATGGATAGCATGTTCTCAATACGATCGGCACCACCATATTCCCTAAGCCCTTCCTGTCCCCACTCTTGTACGAAACCATCATAGGCAGATTTAAGCTTCGAATGATCCTCCTTCAACAGCCTGTCAATCCTTTTTATCCCCCTACGATAAGCACGACGACTTATCTTCTTTTCGCGCCTTTTCTCTTTCTTCTCCTCTTTTGCTTTCTTCTCAGCGTCCTGGAGCTCATGCCTGACCTCTTTAAAGATATTCTTCAAGTTGCCGATATCAGACTGAGGATCTATGCTGTTCACCTTCCCATCAAGATCTTGGAGCTTATCATATATCTTTGACACAATATCGAAATCTTTCTTCAGCTCTTCCTTCTCGTCCTTCATATATTTCTGGAATCTTGCTATATTTTTCATGTAGAGCTCTGGCTTATGCAACTCATCTATGTGGATCACTTTCTTTGCTTTCTTCTTGCTGGCTTTGGATGCCGCCTTCGCTCTTTTACGCGCTTCTCTCTCTTCAGGCGAACCTCTTTGCACCATCCTGCCCAAGCCTGCCGCAGCATTCCCCAGAAGATCTGAGTTACCAAGCAATCTTGAATTAGGATTGAACGAAGCATGGAATATGTAAAGGAAACCACCGACAAAGGAAAGTATCGGGCCTGCGAATGCCCAAGCGCTACCCACCATACCATGCGAAGACCATGCGGCGAGACCCACGAAGAACAGGACTCCTCCCCAGCGTTTACCGGCAGGCATGTCCGGATTGTTACGCATTGATGAGAAGAAGAACAAGGCTCCAATCAATAGCATGAAGATAAAGGGCATCATACTCGACATAGACATCAAAGAGTGCACACGTGAATTGAAATCAGCAGGAGATACGCCACTACCAGATGCGCTTCCTCCAAAGAAAAAGCCAATGGTCACAATGGCTGAAGCGATGTATGATATCTTCTCCAAGCGACCATCATCATTGCTACCAAAACCAGTATTCTTACCCAAGCCAGTGTTGCTCAGACCAATCATAATCACATTCCTGACAAGGAAGAATATCAGTATCAGTATAAGCACTGCCATAAAGTATGGCTGAGAGAGCACTGCCACTATGATTCCCGAGGCACGCCCGATTCCGCCTGCTAAGTCATGTAAGGAACCATCCTGATTAAGAGCGGATACACGCAGAGAAGATAATAAGAAGATGAATGTAAACAGGAATATAGATAAGACCAAGAGCTTCACCTTCCTCTGGGGCTTCTGAGCCCAGATGGTGTCTTTCATATCAAGAAAGATTGAGGGTTGTTACTTTAAAAAACTATCTCAGCATCACACTGTATGAAGACGCAGCATTTTTTATATTGGGCATGATTTATCAGCAAGGACACAAGATGAGATATGACAAGAGCAAGACAATAGTACTTGGGATTGAGTCTACAGCACATACCTTTGGAGCATCGGTGCTGAGAGGAAAAGAGATTCTTTCGAATGTAAGAGAACTATTCTCTACAGAGAGCGGGGGGATGATACCTGTCAAGGTCTCAGAGCATCATGTGGAAGTATGTGACAAAGTGATATCTGAAGCATTAGAGAAAGCAGGAGTTAGAAAGGATGATATTGCACTTGTGGCATATTCTGCCTCGCCTGGCATAGGACATTGCCTCAGGATAGGAGCAATGGCAGCAAGATCGGTTGCAGTACTCCAAGAAATACCTCTGATAGGTGTCAATCATTGCATAGCGCATCTGGAGATAGGAAGGATGCTCACTGGAGCGAAAGATCCTGTATTCCTATATGCCTCAGGAGCCAACACACAGATAATAGCGTATGAATCAGGAAAATACAGGATATTCGGAGAGACATTAGATATGGGTGTGGGTAACTTGCTAGATCAGTTCGCAAGAGATATCGGCTATGGTTTCCCTGGAGGGCCTAAGATCCAAGAGGCCGCTTTGAAGGCCAAAAAGCTGATAGACATACCCTACGTAGTCAAAGGCATGGATGTATCTTTCGGAGGCATCTTGACGAACCTGAAGACAAAATACAAGAAGGGTTTTGAGAAAGCGGATCTCTGCTATTCACTCCAAGAGACAGTTTTCTCGATGCTTATCGAGGTCTCAGAGAGGGCGATGGCCCATTGCGGAAAGACCGAACTCTTGCTAGGCGGAGGTGTGGCATGCAATGACAGGCTTCAGGAAATGGCAAAGCAGATGTGCAAGGAAAGAGGAGCTTCTATTGCAGTGCCACCAAAAGAATTCCTTGTGGATAACGCAGCTATGATTGCATGGCAGGGCCTACTCCAGTATTCAGCAGGAGAAAGACACCATGTAGAAGAAGCTCATATATATCCATACACCAGAACTGACGATATCAAGGTCACATGGAGATGAACATTTCTTAGAATCAACAAGGATCACGCAGCTGTGCTAGTCTTCTTGAGCTGCTTCAGGATATTGTTCTTACCCTTCCATTGCAAGGCGTGTTCAAGCACTTCTACAATATTCTTCACAGGGATGACGTTTATCTTCTTGAGCTCTTTCGGATCTATTGCGATATCTTCCATATTGCTCTCAGGCACAATGACATTCTTTATTCCCGTGCCTATAGCCGCTTCTATCTTCGAAGAAAGACCTCCGATTGGCAAAACTTCTCCCCTGATGGAGAGACTGCCTGTCATGGCATAATCCTGCTTTATTGGGACTTCTTTCAGAGCCGAAATGATAGCAGTGGCAACCGCGATGGATGCACTGTCGCCTTCTACGCCTTCATAGGTTTGGAGGAACTGTACATAGATATCCTTGCTCGACTTGAGGTCCTCTCCGAACAGCTTCTTCACGATACCTGAGACATTCACAATAGCTTCTTTGGCAATCTCGCCAAGCTTGCCAGTGGCATTCACTTGAGTCTTCTGGCTACCCCTAGTGACCTCTGCCTCTATAGGCAATAATATGCCTGAAGTAACAGAACCGCTTCCTATGACAGCAAGACCATTCACACGCCCTATATCAGCACCATCTACCTTGATGACCTCATACTCTTTCTTATGATCAATGTATTTGTCAGCCATCTGCTTCTCAAGACCACGAGCTATGGTCTTTGATGCTTCCTTGATGTGCTCAGGCTCAGTAAGCTTTGCACCTTTCTCCAAGGCTATGTCGCCTGCAGACCTAACAAGTCCTCCAAGCTCTCTCAATCTCAATGTAAGATGACCTTTCCTGTTTCCGCGACGCTTCCCTTCTTCTATTATTGTGTTGACCGCCGCTTTCGTGAAATGAGGTATCTTACCGTCCTTCCTTACCTCTTGTGCTATGAAATGCGCAATCCTATCCCTGTTCTCAGGAGTGTCTGGGAAACTCTCATCCATAAAGACCTCATATCCATAACCACGTATCCTCGATCTGAGCGCAGGATGCAAATTGCTCACAGTATCTACATTACCAGCAGCCACAAGTACGAAATCACACGGAACAGGTTCAGTACGCACCATTGCACCCGCACTTCTTTCAGACTGTCCCGTTATAGAATACTGTTTCTCTTGGATAGCACTCAAGAGTTCCTGTTGCGTGCTCAAAGCTAAAGTGGAAATCTCATCTATGAACAATACACCCTTGTGGGTCTTATGTATCATGCCAGCTACCACCCTTTCATGTGCAGGAGTGCCCATGCCTCCTGACTGGAACGGATCATGCAGCACATCTCCAAGAAGGGCTCCTGCATGCGCACCAGTAGCATCCATGAATGGTGCTTTCTTGGTGCTGTAGTTGTCCACGACAATCTTCGGAGCTTGAGTCCTCCCTCCCATTCTTTTCCCGAGGTTCAAGAACATTATGAAAGATACAAGGAATAATGTGCCCCCCATAAAGAAAGCAGCGAACATGACAGCAGCAGCCGTAGCTCCCAACTCATCCTGATAATGTGAAAGTACCCACCATGGCGCTATCATCGCGATGATAGCAACAGCCAGCAAGAGGAGATTCTGGTTCTTGAACATATTGGCGGACTCCATCTTAGACCGCATCACCATATCCCTTGCCTCTTCAGATTTCATGGTACGTATTAGAGGCATGTTCTCATCGTTTGGATTAGGGAACGCAACAATATCAACAAGGTTCTCTTTGGAGAGAAGTTCAGACAGAGCCATGCCTAACATGCTCTTTCCAGTTCCCGGCTCTCCAATCAAGAGGACGTGACGTCTTTGGGATGCTGCCTTTCGTATAACATTGACTGCAGAATCCTGACCGATGACCTGCTCCACCAGTTTAGAAGACACCTCGATGTCTTTCGTTGTCTTATAATCTAACCCCATGCGCATCAACTTAAATCCAAATCATTTAAAACTCTTTTGTAAAAATAGGGGCAACGCCTGAAGAGGACGTGCAGATAAGAAAAAAATGATGAATCGGGCAAGCCCGATCAGAAGACATCGTCAGTGTCGTACTGCTCAAGGACTGTCTTGTTACGTTCCTCGTTCTCATCAACCATCTCTGTTCGCCTAGAACCTTCGTGTGATGGTCCTGCAGCCTTCTGAGATCTGTATATCTCAGCAAAGCCAGGTGTTGATACAATCCAATCTTCACCGAAACCTGCAAGATCGCCAGATATGGCATCACAAGTCTTCTTTATCTTATTGACCGCACGTTTGAGCTCAACCACATCCTTGTTCTTCAGTGGCTTTATGTTGATAAGAGCTATGGTATAACCATCCCTCAGAGAATCAATCACTTGCTTCACATCCGAGAAATCCTCAATGACGAACGACCTTACCAGAATCTTAGTCCTCCTATGGTCTCCTGAGGAAGAATCAGTATCCAACTCTACATATTCCTCTTCGCCTTCCACCATGTCCTCTGCTTCTGATGTGAATCCGTCCCTTATCCTGTCCTTGACATTTGAAAAAAATTTCCGCATGTTTAAGCCCCTCCTGATAGCACATAATATGAAAGAGGTCGGAAGTGAGAAGCTTTATCTTCTCCGGAAATTCGCAGATTTTATGCAGATTTCCGCGCATCTGACCCCACAATCTTACTAGCCGGGAAAGTTTTATATCTTATATAAATGTTTTGATTGGTCAGTAGGTGCGCTGATGAGCCATCTGGCGTCAGAAGCATCGTAAGGTT
>CAZTTX010000003.1:0-28639 GCA_964616085.1 uncultured Methanosarcinales archaeon | reverse complement strand
GAATATCATCATCCCTGTCGCCATCATCCTAGTCATCATCATGATTGCACTATAGCAAAAGATTATATAAGGGAGATAAGAAAAAGGAATGTATGGCCAAAGATGCGATAATCTTCGACTTCGATGGGACACTCGTAGATTCTATAGGTTTCCACTTCAGGATACACCAGAAAGTATTCGAGAGAGCTGGCATAAAATTGACTGAAAGATTCTTCTTCAACGAATGTAATGGGATGGAACCACATGAGTTCTACGAGAAGATACTTAAGTATCATGGGAAAGACATCTCAGTCATGGGAAAGGTATGGAAAGACATGCTGAGAGAGAAACGACGGCAAGGCTTGGATTCGATAAAAGCATACCCAGGAGTCAAGGGGATGCTCAACCACCTACAAAAGAGAGATGTCAGGATGCTGATCGCCTCTTCTTCAAGACACGCATATGTGATGGAGATACTGAAGAACAATGGTATCGAAGGGTATTTCCATAAGGTAGTCGGCTCGGACGGCATCGAACACTCTAAACCACACCCTGCAATCTTCCTGAAGGCTTGGGAACATTCTGGTACAGACAAGGGCAGATGTGTGGTCCTAGAAGACTCTATAAATGGTGTCAAGGCAGCAAGACGTGCACACATGGACGCAATATGTCTCACCACAACGACATCCATAGAAGACATCCCTGAATCTGCCTTCATAGCTGAGAGCCATTCAGAAGTCCCTCATATCATCCAGAGGATGTAGAAATCTTCCTTCCATAACACATGTCAACAAGTAAATCATTCTTTTCCATCTGCATCAGACTTCTTCTCTTCAACATCAGAGGATCTCGAATCTTTCCCAGTCTTTTTCTTCGGCTCTTGTTGCCGTAAGAGATACATCTTCCGTTTCGCATACTGCACAGGGTTCTTTATGTGCTTGCAGAGATTGTCCGGTTGACAGACGGCACGCTCGGAAGTTCCGATGGACTTGTAATAGTTCAGATTATCGCAGTTTGGAGGGAGCACCTTCTTGCGTTGGGCCTTATGGTATCTCAGTTGGCCTTTCAGTATGGTCTCGCGCAACCCTTCTCCGCACACTTCTTCATTGTTCTTGTTCCATGCCTCAAGCCATGTCTCGATGTCCTCATAATCCCATCCGACGCTTGTCAAGAAATTTACAAGAGCGAAGAGCGCCCTCTTCTTTCCATCCTCCATACCCTTCTTCATCAGAGGGATGCCTGGGGGAAACAGCTCTTCTGGTATCTTCTCGGTTATCTCCTCATACTCCTGTGATTCTTTCACGACGACCTTATAGCTCTTCTTGATCTCCTCATTGATACGCTTATCTATGTCAGTCTTGCCAATATGGTCAAGCGCTTGTACCGAAAGGCGTCTTGCCTCATTCTCGAGCACGGACGACCTGTCAAGGAAGCGCTCTTGTGAGACCACGACATTCTCTGGCCTTGCTTGTGATTTGTCGAACGTCCTTATCCCATCGAGGTGCACAGGGATGCTGACCAGTCCGGACTTCTCATTGAATGAATAAGGCATCCTGTAGAGATGGCGAGGCGATATCAATATAGTGTCTATCTCGAGGAAGCTTCCCACGTCAATCTTGGGATTATCTGATTCGGGATTATCAAGGAGGACTTCCTTGTCCTTGCCAGTTTTCTCAGCTATTTGTGATATGTCCCCATCCTCATAATCAAGGATTGCCTTATTCAATGGTTCAGCAATCATGTCCCTAATGTAGAGAGCGATTGCTTTCGGCATCTTAGGGAACATCTTCCTGGATTCTTCGCCAGCAACAGACTCAGGGAATGCCTCGAAAGGGACAGCGATATGGAAGCCATGATTCCCGGAGAACTTAGCAGATATGCTCCTCATACCATGATATCTCAACGCCTCGACAACTAGGTGTGCTGCAAGCCCAGAATACTCAAGGACGGGGCAGTCGATGTCAAGGACAAGGTCCCAACCAAGCCGGATGGCATCTAGCTCAGACTGCTTCATTGATGTGGATATCTGCAAAGGATTAACCCAGAGCTCTTCAGAAGAATGGAAAGACGTAGCACCCTTGAGCGCAAGATCGAGGACATCACCCGGAAACTTCAGGATATCAGGACGCTTCCCAAAGCCCTTATCACCATACTTCACAGCAATCTCCTTATTCAAGGCAGCATCTATTATAGCCTCTTGGATTTCCTTGCGCTTATAGAATAGTATGGTCTTGCTCAGACTAAGCATGTTCCTAGGGGTGCAAGCAATTATTTAAAGTGTTCGCAGCTCAACTGCATGTAAGCAGATCCCGCTTCTTCATCCGCATATATATCTTGCCAGACTTGCGTTCAACCTGCTTATGCGTGACAAAGTTCCTGTCGATCCTGACATGATTCAGGGATGTCTCATCAGAAAACACCTTGTTGTAAGATGTATCACCATATATCTCAAATAGCTTCTCCATTCTATTACCACCCAATACCAAAAATGGAAATCCTGGTATAAAAACCTTTCGTTCCCTCAAGAAATAGTAACGATATCGTGTATCGGTGATAGTTTTATATATTCTCATGGAACCTCACGCGCATGCCAGAAGACAAGCAAAGATACCTTTCCAGGCTGACAATACTTGGGACATCGCATGTCTCAGAAGAGAGTGTCAGCTCAGTCTCGAAGAGCATTAAGGAAGGTAGCTTCGACATCGTTTGCGTAGAGCTCGACAAGCAAAGGCTTCATGCCCTGAGCAAGAACATTCAGCACACGACAGGGATACGTTCCATAGGCATGATCAAAGACATAGGCATAACAGGTTTCATATTTGCGCTCATAGCATCGGTCGCCCAGAAGAGGATAGGGAAGAAGCTGAAGACACAACCAGGTTCTGATATGATGGCAGCAGTAAGAAGCGCTGCCGAGAAGAACATACCTGTAGCGCTCATAGACCAGGATGTCAGGGTCACCTTGAAGAAGCTCTCGAAAGAGGTCAGGTTCAGGGAGAAGATACGATTAGCATGGGACCTGCTCAGGAGCATGGTGGGGATGAGGACTGCTCTCAACGACATAGATAAGAGCTTCGACCTGAAACGCACACCGCCCGATGAGATTGTCGAGAAGATCTTGAGGAAGACCAAGGACAGATACGGTGGTCTCTATAAGGTCTTGGTCGAGGATAGGAATAAGATAATGTCAAAGAGGATTCTTGGCGTACTCAAGAAGGATGAAGGATGGCATGTTGTTGCCGTCATTGGAGCTGGACATAAAGAAGGGATGATTGAGGAGCTTGAGAGGATGACTGGCGAGAAGTACGATAAGCAGACCAAATGACATAATTTATTTCGAGTTCTTGAAGAACAGTAAAGCAACAGACAGTTTTATAAATCCTGTCCGACATTTCCAAGACATGCTGTTCAGCAAAGCTGCAAGAGAAGAAGGGATGAGGATATTCTTCAGGAGAAGGATGCAGAAGACGCATCACAGGTTCAATGGTGAACCACGAGACATCCTCAAGAGCATAGCAAGGCATAACTGGAACGGCAGATATTTCCAGGCATCGCATGGTAATTTCAAGAGCTTCTACATGAGAGATTTTGGGATGTCTGTAGAGGCCTTGATATATATGGGCTTCTCAAAAGAAGTCTTTGACACCTTAGAGTATGTCATGGACGTATATTCAAGACATGACAAGGTTACCACCACGATCACCCCACAAGGGTTGCCCATAGATATCTTCGACTATGGTATTGACAGCATACCATACCTGATAAGATCTATAAGGATCTCGCGCGCATTCTATTTAGCAAGAAAGCACACAGATTTTCTCAACAGGAAGATCTCTGAGTTCTATGAGAAGGTCTTTGACAAGGATAAGAATGTTGTAAGACTGGACAAGAACTTCTCCACCATGAGGGACAACTACAAACGGAAGAGCTCCATGTATTCCAATTGCTGTGTAGCGATGCTATCTGATGAGATCGAGAGACTTAGAGGCAACAAGGTCATGCTCACAAATCCGCTAAAGAAGTGGAATCCTAAGAAGACACTAAGGGATAGGTTCTGGGTAGGGACACATTTCCTTGATGACATAAGCAATGAACACTATGTGTCCACCGACGCCAATGTGATGCCATACCTTTTTGGGATATTCACTGATAAGAGTATGATAGAGACCTCAATCAACACCATAGTGAGTCACAAACTGGATTCACCAATACCTGCAAAATATACTTCAAGACCTATCAAGAGCAAAGAGGACACGCTTCTCTCCTTCTTTGCAAAGAATTACGAAGGCGACACCTGCTGGACAAACCTAGGAGTGCTCTTGATGCAGGTCACAGCGAAAGTGAATAAGGTACTCCTTAGGAAGTATATGGATGTATACCTTGAGATGCTCGAAGAGCATAGGAATTTCCTTGAGCTGTTCAACCCAGATGGTACATTCTACAAGACACCATTCTACATGTACGATGAGGGCATGCTATGGTCAGCAGTATTCTACCAGGTCCTTGAAGAGTACTACCAGCCGCTGAAGCACTATAAGATAAAATGATATAGAAGTCTAGCTCAGATCTCGACACGCTTTTTTCTCTGCCGCTTGAATTTCTTCTTCTTTTTCGTTTCCTGCTTATCCTTATCGAGAGCGTCTTTTATCTTCTTAGCGAGATCCTTGAGCTTCTTACGGTCTTTAGCAGAACGTTTCTTTTTCGAGTCCTTGCCGTCATAGTTTGCAAACTCATAATCGAAGATATCGTCTGTGATCTCACCCACGAAAAATCTGTATATCTCTGTGCTGAAGTTGCGGGTAAGATATTTCAAGACGCCTTCCTTATCGATCCTCCTCGTGGATACTTTCAGATGCACAGAGTTCATTATCCTGAACTTGGCTATCTTTGAAGCGCGTTTCACGAAATCATAATCTTCACCGATCTTTATCCTCTCATCGAAACCTCCAAGCCTATCGAATATGCGTCTCGTACACATTATAAAAGAGCCCAAAGCGCCAGGATTGAAGAACTGAGCAGAGCTCACATAGACATTGTAGAAATCGAACATGGTCTTATAATCTTTGTCAGACTCATCATCAGGATGGATGAAACAAGAGGCCACTTCAAGATACCTCCTCTGAAAATCTTCAAATGCTTTAGCAACGAAATCTTGGTCTAGCGTGACATCGGAGTCGAAGAAGATGAAGTATTCGCCGCGTGCAGCTTCAGCACCCCTGTTTCGCCCAGGGCCAGGCATACCACCATCCACAACCTTACAACCATAACTCTCAGCAATCTCTACAGTCCTGTCATCAGAACCAGCATCTGCTATAATGACCTCAATGTCCTTGAAGCTTTGCTTCGATATGTCATCAAGAAGTCTTGGGAGAAGTTTTTCTTCGTTCTTGGTAGGTATTATTATGGAGATCATTTTCCTGACTTCGACATCTCTTCTTTAAGGATCTCTGACAAGGTCTTACCATCAACCTTACCCCGGAACTCTTTCATGCACAGTCCCATAAGACCTCCCATAGGAAGCCCTTCATTCTTTTTCACAATCTCAGAGATCCTTTTCTTTACAGTGCTTATATCAACAGGCCTGTAGTGTGAGTAGTCAATCTTCTCCTTCTTTATCATCTTAGGGAGTAATTCCATGAAGGCATCCTTTGATATCTCTCCCGCATCTATGTTCTCGAGTAGCATGAAAATCTCCTTATAGTTATCATCCTTGAACTCGATCCCAAGACGCTTCCTCACTTCTTTCGGATAGCTTAGGATAGCTTGAGCGATGAACGATGGCTCGAGATTCTTGTACTTCTTCAATATGTCATCGAAAGACGAGATATCCATTGAAGGTATCCTAGAATAGTCGAACTTTGAGACCCCATCAGCCAAGTCCTTGCTGAGAGAGAGCTCAGAGACATATCGTCTGCTTTTCTCGTCGATGAGCTCAGGCACATTTATCTCTTCCAGAAGAGCATGTGTGGCTACAGGAGCGCAATCTGTCTCAGGGTACATGCGTGCAGAGCCCGGCATTGGTCGCATGAAGCTTGTAGTACCATCAGGATTGGTACGCCTCACCTCTTTAGGCACACGGGACATCAAGAGACCGGCACGATCAATCACAGCATCTAACGCCCTCTCAGCAATCTCCTTCCTTCCGACCACCAAAACGAAAAGGTCATCCTTCCCCATTGAAAGCTCCTTCCTCAGAGAACTTATCTCCTTCGGGGTCATGGAATACCCTGAAAGATCCTCATCAGAATGGATGATACCCTTGAGACCAGAAGCGGCTTTAGCATAATCAGATAACTCAGTTCCTACACGTCTGCCAGGACCTATCTCTTCCGCCAGCACACCAGAAAACCCTTTCATCACAATAGCCAGTACACTCTCGCCTTTTCCAAGAGCAGCAGAAATCATACGCGAGCCAGTACCATCAAATACTCCAGAGACGTCATGCTTTGTCTTGAGAACTTTCGCATCAGGACGCTCCTTAAGCCAATCCTTTATAGAGAGTAATGTGAGTTGTCGGTCAATCTCCTTCTCAATCCACTCAGGAATCATACGGAGATCCTGCGCTCCCTTTATCTCTATCCTTGCTCCTCCCGTTATGCTCACATTCAGGTCCTGGCGTATAGTACCAAGACCACGTTTCACCTTGCCAGTGGAACGTAACATCATGCCCAGCTTCTCCGCGACCTCTTTGGCCATGGCAGGGGTGGTTATATCTGGTTTTGTGCCTATCTCTATAAGAGGTATGCCAAGCCTTGAAAGGTTATAGGTTATGGTCTGACCATCATCAGACCTCCTGACAATCTTAGCAGAATCCTCTTCTAATGATATTGTAGGTACTCCTATGGAGCCATGATTAAGTTTGATAGAGCCATTCCTTGCCACAAGAGAAGTCCTTTGGAAGCCGGATGTGTTAGAACCATCAACCACTGTTTTCCTCATGACCTGGATCTCATCAACAATCGAAGCGTCGAGCATGAGTGATATCTGAAGAGATGCCTTGAGCGCTTCATCATCCATAAGCCTTGGCGGCTCTTCATCAAGCTCTACAGAGGATATCGTATCCCTGTAACCTTCATAGATAAAATTCTTCCTTGAAGATTCCGCGAAGACGGCTGCAGCATCTTTCTCACCCGTCTCACCAGAGACGGCCCTGAGCATCCTTCTGACAGAGAAATCTGGAGCATCATCACGGACTTGAGATGGGGTATAGGAGAAAAGCTTATCAGTATCGAGCTGCTGGTGGATTTCAAGACCACATTTCAATCCAAGCTTCCTATAATCTTTTTCTCCATTTGCCATGATTCTCTCCTTGTTCATAGCCTTTGCCGGCACATCTTGAATTCAGTTAAGGAATTGATCCTCCCTAACAACATGATTAATCTCTCCTCTCAAGCAAGTAACAACTTTTTCTCTAATCTCTTCTTTCTTTAGACCTTGACCCAAGAGCCATGATAATTTGATATAAGCGACCTCAGGCAACATATCCTCAGCAAATATTACACCACCATCAACAGAGAGACGTCTTAGGGTACTATATACGAGGGGGTCGACTCTTCCATAGAGGCACTGAGATGTCATCACCACAGGCAACCCTTTCTTCTTCAGTCGAGCGATTACCTTCTCGAAGCTATTCCTCCCTTCCATACAAATATTGCCAAGAGCAGTGCCTGCAAACACAAAACCCTTGTATCCTTTCTCCAAGTAATAATCTACTATGCCAGGGTCAAGATTAGGATAGAAATGTATCAATGCCACTTTTTCCTCAAAAGCATCCTTCAGTTCAATCTTTGAAGCGAACTCATCCTGTTTTGGTTGAGGAGACATATGTTCTATCTCAAGCCCAGGATAATGCACTTTCGCTATCGGAGTGTCATTAATACTCCGAAAAGCATCCCGTCTCAAGGAATGCATCTTCCTTACCTTCGTGCCCTTATGGACGAGACAGAAATCATCATTGATAGTACCATGCATACAGACATGGACGCCGGGCACCGAGGAATGTCCAGCAAACTTGACAGCAGAGAGCAGATTCATGAAGGCATCCGTGCTTCCTCTGTCTATGGAACGTTGTGCTGCGGTGAAGACTACAGGTTTGCTCAAGCCCTCAAGAAAAAAAGAGAGAGCTGCTGAAGAGTAATGCATGGTGTCGGTGCCCTGTGTGACAACAAAACCATCATACTTCCCATATTCTTTTACAATCAGTTTGGCCATCGATTTCCAGTCATCATAAACTAAATCTTCGCTCATCTTTGAGAGAAGATGGGCAGCATCAATACTAGCAACATTCTCAAGTTCGGGAACCATATCAATGAAATCCTCCGCGGTATAATTCGCATGCACACCTCCTGTGATATAATCCACACGAGAAGATATTGTCCCACCACATGATATCACAAGTACTTTCGGCAAATCATTTTTAGATGTCCTCTTTGCTTTCCTTGACGTCTTCTGCTTATGTTTCTTGACAACCTCAATCTCAATTATCCTTGATGTCGAGATTCCTATATTATAACCGTTCTCAAGCTTAAGAATTTTCATAGGATCTCCAGAACGTTTGTCAAAAAGCTCAGAACGCGGGAGTAATGTGCCCTTTATAGTCTCCTCTTTCGTCTTAATCTTCACAAAGTCTCCAGGGGCTGCTTCCTCTGACATATCGAACACTCAAGAGATTGATATGATGCTATCGCACCAGATGTGAAGAAAGGAAGTTCTTATTTAAAGTTTGCTGATGCTTTCAGCCGAAATAGTTCTCTTTCTTGCTAGCAGATTTGCCTCTAGCCTGTCGGAACTCTTCCTCGAACTTCTCGTACATATCCACTATCTCGCGTGAGACGGAGCCTTTCACCTTCTGCATCGCCTTATCGAAATGCAATTTCCGCACTATGTCAGTGTCGATGTTCTCCCTCAAGGCCAATATAGCAGCTTCCCTACAGATAACTTCTATGTCTGCTCCTACATAACCCTCAGTAATGAAAGAGAGATCGTCAAGTAACACATCATCAGCAAGAGGCATGTTCCTTGTATGTATCTTGAATATCTCTTTCCGGGATGTCTGGTCAGGTACCGAAGACATTATCATCCTATCACATCTCCCAGCACGCAAGATAGCAGGATCCATGACGTCAGGCCGATTTGTTGCAGCAATGACGACCACATCATTCAATGATTCGAGACCATCCATCTCTGTCAGGAGCTGGTTTATGGCACTCATACCCTTGTCAGGATTACCTCCATCGTCCCTGATGGAAGCTATGGAGTCTATCTCGTCTATGAATACTACAGAAGGTGCAACTTGCTTGGCCTTAGCAAAAAGCTTCTTGACAAGTTGCGGCGTCTCATTCACCCATTTGCTGAGTAGTTCAGGGCCTTTCACAGAGATGAAATTAGCATTACTTTCAGTAGCAACCGCTTTTGCCAGCAAGGTTTTTCCTGTGCCTGGAGGACCATATATCAGGACACCACGTGGTGGCTTCACACCAAGCCTAGAGAATGACTCTGGGTGCTTTAATGGCCATTCTACCGCTTCCTTCAGCTCTTGTTTGAGGTCTGTCATGCCACCTATGTCTTCCCATTTCACAGAAGGCAATTCGACCATAACCTCACGCATCGCAGATGGCTGAACCACTTTCCTCGCTTCCTTGAAATCTTCTGCGGTTATGTACAGCTTCTCGAGCACCTCATTAGGGATTTTCTCAGAATCTGATGATGTGTTTATGTCTGGCAAGATGCGCCTCAAGACGTTCATCGCTGCTTCTTTGCTCAATGCATAAAGGTCAGCTCCCACGAAACCATGGGTGTAATCTGCGATTGCTGCAAGATCAACATCCTCTGCGAAAGGCATGTTCCTTGTATGGATCCGCATTATGTTCTCTCTTGAATTCCGGTCAGGCACACCAATCTCAATCTCCCTATCGAAGCGTCCGGGTCGCCTCAGCGCAGGATCAAGCGAGTTAGGTATGTTAGAAGCTGCGATGACCACAACTTTTCCTCGACTCTTCAGACCATCCATGAGCGCCAGCATCTGGGCCACGACACGTCTCTCAACTTCGCCGTGAGAATCTTCACGCTTGACAGCAATAGCATCGATCTCGTCGATGAACACTATGGACGGCGAGTTCTTCTCAGCGTCCTCGAATTTTTTACGCAGATTCTGCTCAGACTGCCCATAATACTTACTCATTATCTCAGGACCGTTTATGAGTATGAAGTTTGCCTGGGTCTCATTCGCCACGGCTTTCGCGAGCAATGTCTTACCTGTGCCTGGTGCACCATGAAGCAACACTCCTTTTGGAGGGTCTATACCAAGCCTTTCGAAGAGCTCAGGATGCTTAAGAGGGAGCTCTACCATCTCACGTACTTTTGTCACCTCTTCTGAAAGGCCTCCTATGTCTTCGTATGTGACCTCTAGACTCTTCTCCTCTTGGACATTTTGAGGTTCTGGGTTGTATACAATCTCTGTATTATCAGTGATGACCACTGCTTGCTTTGGAGAGGTCTCTGAGATCAGGAACTTTATGTCACCAAGCCCAAAGCTAAGCATAGAATCTATGTCCATGACATCATCAAAGAAGGGCTTATACGAGCTGTTCTTCTTCCTCCTCGGACTGACGAGAGAGACTATATCACCAGAAAGCACCGCCCTTCCCACCAAAGCATGCTTGAAGATCTTAGGAGAAGCATCAATCTTCACTTCCTTGTGCAATGGCGACACGACTACTTTCTTGGCTTCACTCACATCAGCTTTCTTCACTTCGACATACTCTCCGATACCGCTTCGGGTATTCCTACGCACCAGACCATCCATCCTGATTATGTTCAGGCCGATATCACCAGGATAAGCGCGCTCAACAATTCCCAAAGTTGTCCTTTCTCCCTTAATCTCGACAATATCTTCAGGGCGGACATCCAGCTCATGCATGAAGGTAGAATCAATACGTATGATACCTCTGTTGACATCATCCTGTATGGCTTCTGCAACTTTCAGCTTGACTATATTGCTCATCTCGCAGGGGTTAGAGAAAGGGTATATAAAAGTTATTGAGAAGAAAAAAGAAAAGAAGACGAGAAGGATCACTCAACCTTCTCATCATCAGAAGGACCGCTTGATGGTTCACTACCCGACCCGCCATCATCAGCACCTGCTGCAGCTTGCCTTGAAGCATCATCTGGGCTGACTGTCGGTAGCTTGACAGGTGAAGGCAAGTTCATTGTCTGGCTGAGAATCAGCGCTTCAATGTTGCACTTCTTCAGTATGCCGTTCAGTACAGGAGTTATGACCTCCTTTCTCATCGGCTTGCTGTCCTTCCATGCAGCTACTGCCTCATCCGCCTGAGTAGCATCAACCATATATACAAGATCGCCTTCTATAAGTATGCTGCCAATCTCAGGTTCTGTCTTTGACGTGAATTCGAAAGTGAATTTCAGAGAGGACTGCTTCGAGCCAGCCATAGCCAGACTGGTCTTCTCTACACTCTTTATCGCAACATTGTTAGCGACATTAACTTTGCCTCGTACAGCTTTCTTCTTTTCTGCATTCAACTTTGAAAATGTAATAGATACTATGCTCATGCTTAATCACCCGTATTCTGTGCTGTGGGAGGTTTTAAGGACAGTATTTAAAGCTTTTGCAACTTGAGTGAAGAATGCTTAGCATCAGCTCCAACCAAGACCTTTCTCGGGGTGGAACGGCTCTCCGAGGTCTTTCAAGGTCACAAGACCCAAGAAACCCTTTATCGACTCCTGAAGCTCGAACAGAGTGTCTTCCATGATGTCCTTGTGGAACTTGATCTCTTTCTTGTAGGTGCGTTTTGAGAAGGTGCGTGCAAAGCTTGACGCAAATGTGTCATCTTTCCATTGCTTGTTAGGATCAAGCATGATGAAAGCAGAGATGAATAAGTTTATCTCGCCCTTGTTTGCTCCAAGCTTCTTACCCTCATGCATGACATCTGTCTTTGCGATAGCCAAACCCAGAAAATCTATGTTTAGGTAGTATTCGAACCAGCTTGTGCTGTACTCATCAGGCTTCTTCTTCATCCGCCACCAGATGCTATAATCTACCATGCCTTGGGGATTGGTCCTCTGCCAATAGAATCTTTCGAAATCATCAGAGCTCACATGTCCATCGGGCGCTTCGAAGCCATTATCCAAAAGCCAGTCATGTAGGAACTCGTATAGCTTCTTCATGTCAAAGACTCCTTTGTAAGTGATTGTCGAGCCCTCAAGCTTGATTTTGTCATGGATTTCGTTAGAGTTCCCCATATCTCATAGAATCAGTCATAATGATATAAAAATCATTTGCTTTCTGGTCATTCTTTCACTATCTTAGCAAATGCTACCTTCTCGAAAGATTTGGTTATCTGGATCTTGAATTCTGAGCCTTGCCCTACAGCAGGCAAGAAGACTATAGAATCTTCGACCTTTACAAGACCATCTCCCATCTCACTTTCATGCTCTACAGACACATCAAACTTTCTTCCTTCCTCAAGCGCCATAATGCTATAACGGGCAAAGAGAAATAAAAAGGTTTCGGGATCAGATGTCTCTAATCCCTTCCTTCTCAACATAAAACGTAGCTTCCCCCTCTGGAAGTGAAGGGCTATCTATCAATTTTGCCACACGTGAGCCTTTTTTCCCTTTCCTCAAGTATACGCGGAAGGTCGAAGCATGCCCAACAATATTCCCACCTATAGCAGACGTGGGATCACCAAAGAACATATCCGGTTTGGCCATCACCTGGTTTGTGACATATACAGATATATTGTACTGGTGAGCTATACGAGCAAGCTTGTGCATGTGCTTGTTGAGTTTCTGCTGTCGATCAGCTAAAGTACCACGTCCTATGAATTCGGCTCTGAAATAAGCTGTCAGCGAATCAACAATCAATACCCTCACATTCAATCCTTGCTTCTTAATGAGTTCCTCCACTTTGTCTACAAGAAGCATCTGGTGATCTGAGTTGTAGGCCTTTGCCACCTTGATGTTTCCAAGGACTTTATCAGGTTCCAAGCCTGCGCCCTCAGCCAACTGACGTATCCTTTCTGGCCTGAAGGTGTTCTCGGTGTCTATGAAGACTGCCACAGCATCCTCATCTACCTTTTGGCAATTTACAGCCAAAGCATTTGCGATCTGGGTCTTGCCAGAACCAAACTCGCCGAAGCATTCAGTTATTGCACCAGTCTCTATACCTCCGCCCAATAGTGTGTTGAGCATCTCAGAACCCAGCGGAATCTTGACCTTTGATTCTTCTTTCTTTAAGACATCTAGCCCAGACTCGAAGCCCATGTCCATCATCTCACGGGCTGAGTTTATCATCTTGCGTGCTGCTGTCTCTGAAACGCCAGAAGCACTTACTAGCTCCCCAGGGGTCGATACTGCCACAGCCATTACAGTGTCATAGCCAGAAAGCATAAGCTTTTCCGCTGTCGCTGCGCCTACACCTGGCAAATTAGTGACTGCCAAAGTATCTTTCAGAGCAGTCTCGGTCTGTTCAGGAGAGTTCTCACCTGAAACCTCTTCTTTTCCCACATCCATATCATCATCTGTCATAGTCTCTGTCATCATGAAAATCACCTTCGTTATAAATATTTGTTGTACTCCCTCAACTATTCATCGCAATATACTCGTACGCCTTGTTCAGCACGAGCGAAGCCCGTGGTATGTCATTGACACGAAGGGCAGAAGTGGTCTTCCAATCCCCATTACGGTCCTTATATGACCTCTCGAACGAGACAGTCTTGAAGTTGATAGGTTTCCCTTCCTTCTGTGTCTCATTGTTCCATATCGTCGCCCTTATCGCACCTGAGGAGAATTCAATCTCGGGCCTTTTACCTGTTGCATTGCTTTCATTTTCCATAAAAACACCTCCTTGCTATTCGCATCTTATTTCAAAGGTGTATCATCATCAGTGAGGATGTTTTAAATAGGTTATTTGGGGATGTCTTGTGTCCTGTGGCATCACTCACCGATGAAGGCCATTGCCAGTGTGCAGAGCGATCCAATGCCTAATGCGACAACAAGAGCAGAAAAAGCAGGGTTGTAGAATGTCACGAGAAGAAGAGCAACTAGCATCTGGATTACCCTGCCCATGTTGAAGAGCGATTGCCACGCTATTATGAATGCGCTCACCTCATGCTTCCGGGCCTTCATATATACCAAAGATGAATATGGCACGTTGAGAAGTGGAAAGAATATGGCCCCTATGCTCTGCACTGTGAATATCCCAATCAATGATGTGAACATAGACCTCATCGTGAGAGAAACACCATAAGCTAAAGCGCCAGCACGCATCAGAGGAGCACGTCTGAATGTGTCTGATAGCTTGCCTACCACTATGCTAAAGACTGCAAGCAATAGATTAGTCACTGAATATAGGAGGCCCATGGAAGATACTTGGACAGCTATGAGATATAGCATCACAGGCCATATTACCAAAGTGGTAGCCTGTCGCATGCCTTCAGCCAGATATATGCTCCTTGATTTTCTATCCAGTGGAGCAAAGAATGACTTCATCGTCGGGTGCGCTGGAGTATGCACTTCCTCTGACAAGAAAAGCGGCAATGAGGCAAACAAGAAGATAGAACAGACAATTATGAATAATGTCTGGAAGCTAGATAGCAAAATTATGAAACCGCCTATCAATGGTCCTAGTACCGAGAACAACGTAGTTATGGCCTGCAATATCCCTACCTGTTCTCCTTCTGTATCCGTGCTCGTGGATTGCGCGAAATCTACATGGAAAGCGAACCAATAAAAGAACAAGGATGTGCCGAACACCATCGCCAATACAGGAATGACTGCCCACATAGGGAGTAATGAGATTAACGCATCTATCAGGTATAACCCTGTGAAGAAGATTATGGTGAGCAGCATGCTAATAAGTATGGAATGCTTTATTCCAACTATAGATACAACACGAGAACCGAAAAGGAAGAAGATTGTCTCAACACCATAAACAAACACATAGAACAGAAAAACATGACTAAGCTGGAAACCCACTTGGAGAAGATATATGGGCACGAAAATGCCTACCATGGAGTATGCCAAGTTTTGCAATGCGTGGGTTGCATAAATTTCTGTGAGCTCCTTATTAAGAAGGTACCTGATGCCATGATGATTGTCGAAACTCACAGGTTATAGGTGCTGTATAGGTATATAACCCTTACCGAAATTCAGATCTCATCTTCCTCATCAAGCTCATCCAAGGTCTCAAGATCGTCAAGGTCTGATGCATTGCCTTGCTCTGGTGCTGATGTCTCCTCCTTTTTCTCTTCTGAAGAAGCGTCACCCACATCGGAAGCATCAGAGAATCTTACATCCTCATCAGGCACATTGTGTTCCATCTCGGACGGCTTGAGGCTATCATCGGTATCGTCAGATCCTGAGGTTTCATCCTCTGAAGGAGCTTTTGACGCAGGCTGAGCCTCAGGTTCTGCTGTGTCTCTTTCTGCCCCAGCAGGAGCTGTGCTCTCCTCTTTCTTCTCTTCATCTGGGTTAGGATTCATATGTACACGGGATGCGATAAGCTCTGTCCTGTCGAACATATCATTCTTCACCACACGCCCTTCTATCTTTATCATCTGTCCGAGGAGATGATTCTTTATGCTGTTGAAAGAGGAAGGATCTTCCTTGAAAGGCAAAATCTCCTCGTGGCTCTTGCCAATGACAGCTTGCATCTGATTTCGGAAACAGACGACTCTTATGTTACCAGAACCATCATCAACTATAAGATTAAACACATAAGAGAAATCAGGAGTTATGTGGTTCCCTTGAGCATCATAGAATTTTCCGTCGGAAGCTGGTCTGGTCCGTCTTCCTGTATTAGGGTCGACTTCGAAGAACCTAGGGTCGAATACCTGGACTATTGCCGCAAGTACCTCTACATTCGAATCCTGTTCATTCAATTCAGATATTTTCTTCCTGTCTTTCTTCTGTTCAGGAGGACGCTCTACCTTCTCACCGTCAGGGTTGACCTCGAGCTTACTCTGGTCATTAAGGTGAACCTCAACCCGGCCACTTTGCCCACTCCTGGCGTTAGCATTGGTTATCCTGAGCGTATCATTCTCTTTTATCCCATCGAAGGCCGCAGTCTGATCGTTCCACATCACAAGCCGTGTCACACCGCTCTCATCCCCAATGAGCAGATTTGCCACCTTACCCTGGCGTTCTCCTGTGTTGAATTCTCTCATTTCATACTTCTGGACCACTTTCGCGGCAAGCGTTATGTTCCTCATACCCGGTTGAACCTGGCTTATCTGGAGCTTTTTCTCCATGTCTGAGAAATTTATGCCCAACTCGTTCGCGATGATGTGCGCAGCCCCTTCCTTGCTTATGAGCCCAGAAAGATGCTCAAGCTTGTCGTCGATCTTCTTCTTCACCTCGTCTTCAGAGAGTGAAGATTTCTCTACAATAGTCTTTACTATCTCTTCGAATGGGAGATTTATCATGAGTCTCGCAAACCCAGGATTGTTTAAATAATTTGCCGTACTCTAGGAGAAGTGTCCACTGCAGCCAAGACCGAGATGTTGTAAGTTGCACCTCATCAAGGATATTCTACCAGTATTCGTGATATAAGCGCCATCACATCTTCATAGGATTCAGGGTCAAGTGAGGGAGTATCATAGGACTCGGGCATATTTTCTTCTGGCACGAAGTCAGGTATCTCGTACTCTTCCACAAGGACTAGTGCAGCAGCATCAAGCTCATTCCTTATCATTATCTCCGCAATCCTTTCCGCAAGCAAGACCTTGAGAGATTCTCCAGGACTATCAGAGCTGTAGATTATACCTATGTGGATCGAGCCAGCATCCCTGAAAGGTAGGTGGGCTAGTACAGAATCTTCACGCGCTACTTTTGTCATATACGGACGCCCTTCTTCGAAGATGTAATGCACTCCATGATGACTTTCTGGGAGGAGTCCTGGACCACGAGAAGATGACCCCATATTGTCCCTGAAGTGCGCCAGAGCATCTTCAGTGCTACCATAAGATAAGTTGTGCAGGACTATCCTATCCCTTTTATTGCTGTAATGTGCTGGCTTTCCGAGAATCATCTCAGGATGACATGAGTCAAGCTCATCACAAGAAGCACCAGGGTCTACCGATAAGATACGTTCTTCTGGCCCAGTCTCTTCACCAGTTTCTGCTTCATCAGGTTCTCCCTCACTAGCTTCGCTGGAGATAACTATCTCTTTCGAGGGAAGCTCGTCCAAGCTGACATCATAATGCTCACTCCTGAACTCAAGGGGATCCAAAGGCAAAGCAAACTGATGAGGCATGGGCACATACTTGTGCAGTATCCTATCAAAGACATATGCCGTGTCGCTTTCCATACAGACATACTCATACTCGTCGCTTATAGGGCATTCTTGTGTCGCTCCAAGGTCGCCTTCATGTACCTTGTCGATTCTGACCTCCTCTGAATCTCTCGATATCATGAGCCTAGGATCAAGCTCACCATTCCGTGATGAGCCTCCATGCCTTTCGAAGATAGCATCATCATCAGCTGTTCCCCAACCATCTTCTGACTTGTCGAAAAGTATGGTTTCCGGATACCCTCTCACGCTTTCTATAATTATCCTGAGATCTCTTGAGCCAGGGAGATATGAGATATGCTTACTTTCCTTGATGGTGTTGCCTGAATCATCTTCTATCCTGAAGACTATATTTTCCATGTCCAATGTCGGATGACTCTCCTCCTCAACTAAGATATGCATGTGCAGCCCTGGATGATCAAAACTGAGATCAGTGAGGTCACAATAACAGGATTCGGTCATCTCTATGCACTGTAGCAGCCTATCTTTTATAGCATTGAAATCATCAAGCACAGGATTGCACATGCCTTTCCGTAATGTGAAGTTTCGTATCGAGAAGGTCAATGCTTCCTGATCATACGAATACTCATTCTCATCATACTCAGATATCATGAAGCTCAATAATCTCTGGAAGGACACTTCGTCATCGTGGAAGGCCTCCATGAATGAGGCCAAGTCTGCCCTCATCTCTGCAAGAGACATTATGTCATATCTCATACGTGTGCTGAAAGAGGGATTGACTGATATAGTGCCATGGTCGAACACCATATGTTCCAGGGTTGAATCAGCCATCGTCCGTCCAGACCAATGATGATACGCGAACAAGATATCGACATATGTTTGGGAGATCTCCTCAAAATCCATAAGGTCAAGGTCAGAAGATAGTTCCTCATACTGATGCTGCAGCTTGTATATCATCTTGCCTGCGGTGACTTCTTCTACATCATCATCATGCAGTGCATAAAGGATGCTGTTCGAGACACCTCTTCCTGCTATATATGCCATGGATGTGAAAGCAAGATCGCCATTGTATATGTCGTATAACCGCATAATATATCGTGATGCCTCACGCAGATTCTGCTCAGGATCCTGCAGTTCCGAGCCAGAGAGATCTGTCTGCGATTCGCGTAAGGGAAGGAGACCTCTGCCCATCTCTGACGAGTGGCTAGGATCGCCTTGGGAAGTTACAGATATTATGGATTTCATTATATTGTAGCAATCTGAAGACATCCTGTGCGTGCGTGAGCATGCATCAAGTATCTTCGTGTCCACAGACAGCAAGGCGCTTGTAGAGAGGTCCTGCTCAGAAAAGCTCGGCTCTATCGACAGGTCAGCACCCTCATAAGGGACATACCCTGTCAGCGCATCGCCTGAGAACATCCCTGGGATGTCTAGGCCAGCCATATCGGGACCCCCAGGACCCATAATTCCATATGCAGTGTGCAAGGCAAGACCGAAAGAGAGCATGAATCCTACTAAAGCCACAATCTGCATAATCCCCAACACCGTGTCAGTCTTCATTTTCTATAATGCTTGCATACCTTATCCACAGAATCCTTATCATACCCTTGTTGGAGGAGGGCCGACTCAATCTGGTCAATCCCATACCCTGAAGCAGTCATATCACTGACATACTGCCTCATCTGCTGCTCGACCTTCATGGATTTGGCCTGAGCGAAGACTGCAATAGAGATTGCAGCCACCATGAAGACCACCATAGCAATCACATATATAGTAAGATCATCCTCATCCTCGGACTCTACAAAAGCACTAGGATGCTGCGGGCTTTCCCTCTCCTCAATTTGCTGATCTCCGTCCGCTTGTTCTGGAATGCCACATTCACCTATGCAACAACGCATCCCAGCATCGTCAGAATATGTGAAGAAACCATGACAGTCCTCGTCATGTGCGCATACCGATCCGTCCATATCAGAACATATCAGGCTCTGGACCTCCATACCATCATAGATACATATATTATCCATGCATTCATCACAATCGAAATCGTACTCCTTACAGTCAGGATCACATACACCATCACGCTTCAGATCACAATAGTTGTCTTCTCCGCCGGAAGGACAATCCTCTGGACAGGTGAGATGATTCTCAATGTTGTTGCATAGGCCTTCAAAGCAAGGCTGGCATTCGCCATCATTGTTGCAGAAGGACACTCTTTCAGTGGTTCCATCTATGGTAATCTCATAGTCCTCCGAAAAATCTATACCTCCTATTATATGATACTCGAAAGTGCTCTCAGTTTCGATAGTTATCTTGTTCCCATCAAGTCGCCCATCTGATCCAGGTGAATCTCCTTCAGCCCCAAAATAAAATTTCTGCTGATAGTATAAGTTATAGGTGAAAGGTATGACCTCCTCGACTTCACCATCGTTTATCTCGATATAGAGGTATGATGCATGCGCTGCAGAGGCCAGTACTAGAAACATAAAAATCATGGATACCTGCAAAAGTGACCTTATCATGCAGCATCACCCGTGATGTGCGAATAATGGCCAGTCCAAAAATCTTTTATGAACTCTCTAGAGACCACGAGATTTATCCCTGAGATGTATGGGCGTTCGTTCGTATATGGATCGTGGATTATGATGTGGTCCTTATCGCCAGCGATTGCTAGCACGAAATGCCTATTTATGCAATATCCCTTATCGTTGTTCGGGTCACACTCATCAATGCGCGGATTCCTATCATGACCAGATAGCTCTAGCCTGACAAGACCCTCGTCCAGCATATCAAGGAGCGCTTCATAATCCTGAGGACGTATGGAGTCTAGCATCCTTACCACTTCAGATGCACCATTAGAGAAAGTCACTCCGAAATCTATCTCATCAGCATCCGGGTTTATGCTATAACTGGGGTTGTATTCCTGTACACTATCTGGCGAACTTATCCTGAGGTCTGAGATAAGATCGCCGATGTTGGCTGTAGTTGGTCTTCCAAGCTCACTGAACTCGAAACCATAGTATGCATAAGCCATCTGAAGAGACTTGAAACCGCAACCAACCCTACAGATATTCTCATAGTCTATGCTACATAGTCCAGCACTACATTCAGGGATATTACATTGGTTCATGTAAGGGACAATCCTTGGATTAAGAGCCTCTGGACAAGGGCCTCTGCAATGACGTCCCTCGCAATCGAACTCGGAAGCAGGCATTCCAGACCTTTCAGAAGCTGAGCCCGCATCACCTATGTAATGGCAATCAGTCGATAGGTCGAAGGCCATCGCTGTTGAGTCTGCCCTTGGAGAAGGCCTGTATCCAGGTCTTGTGAATCTGTCTGATTCGATCGGATATCTGACATTGTTACGTGCGTATGCTGAGATTGTGAAGAACTCACCATCCTGTATGACATGGAAATCATAATTGAAAGGGAATGGAAGACCTGCAGAGATGTGGCGTGAGTAGAGCTCCGAGCTGAAAGAATGTATCGCAGAGCTGCCTATATCTTCGATACCAGAACCAGAGAGGCAGTCGTCACCGGGCATCATCACAGGGACACCATTCCTATATGAACAATCACCACCAATGAAGACATCAGCAGCATCTTCACCAAAAGATGACCTGAACGAGTGTTGAGCTATTATATCAAGAGTTGTCATATCACCTTGGATCTGTGAGTGCATTGCAAGGATGTTCATCTCCCTTTCCCCCAGACCACCATAGAAGGGGTTTGTCCTATGGTCTATCATGTCCTGCTGTATGTTTATTATGAATACTGAAAAGCCCGCCATCATCCCTAGAAGAAGGAATACAGGAAGCACCTCAACAGCTTTCTTGTTCATCATAACGACCTCATTGGTGCACTTACACGATCCTCATGCAAGTGAAGCACCAAGAACAGTTCTCCACCATGCATATCAATGAATCTCACTTGAGCAACCGGCACATGCTCATTGCCTTCACGTATGATACAGTGTCTCCGACAATCTTCTCTCACGATCTCTATACTGCACAGGTTCTCTGACACCCCCAGCCATTGGCAGAGGTCATGACGAAAACTTGCCATAAAGTCCTCGAAGCCGTCATGCGTCTCTACTGGACCTTCTCCATCCAGTACAAGCCCAATGTATTCAGCCATCGTGATGTCTGGGACACCCTCCATGACATGCTGTGCAGGCGTCTCAAGGAAGCGTGAAAGCATATGTGTGCTAGCTCGGTCCATAAAAGAGCCGGCTTGTGGACTTCTCCCTAGACCTGAACTGATGGCACTCATCACCACCACAAAGAAGACCATAGTGATGCCTACAAAGATGATTATATAAAAATCCATCACCGCTTTCTTCGATCCCACAAAATCATCTCCTATCAGGTCTTGTCTGGTACTCTATGGTCAAAATCCCTGGATAGCGTTCTCCTGAATCTTCAACCAAGACAGGCATCTCAACTGAATCATACGAATAATCCCCAAACCATCTTCCTGTGACTGCTTCTACAGAATCCTCGGAACCCGAATGCCTCAATATGAAGCGCATCTCATAGCCAAAAGACTCCAGATCTATGCAATACTCCAGAACATCATCATCGAAGCGTGAAAGGTCTATGCGGTCATATACCCTACCGGTCCAGTCAGAGTAAGCGAAGCACTCAGGAGAAGATATCACTCTTGTGATCAAGATGTGGTCAGGGATATTCTCATCAAGCTGGTTGATTGAGCCCGAAGCTCTCGTAAGCGTCGTGACAAAGGTCCCAAGAGCCACAACTATCATGAAAGAGTATATTATATACACGAACATCTTGATCGGAGCAAATGATGATTTCTTAGATCTCATCGTACGACCTCAATACATCTGTGATCCTGTTGGCTATCGTTACCCTATGCTGCTCTACATCTCCAAGAGACCCTAGCTTGAATAGTATCATATTCTCTTCCAACATTACCCCATCCACAGGATTTAGCCTTGGGTCCACAGAGAAGACTCTTACATCCTTGACGTCAAGCCTGTTGACTTTGATTAGTTCGTTTAGCACCCTGCAAGCGACCTCACGTGTAAGTGTATTGGAGTGATGGACATATGCATAGAAAGCACGTGCATCATTGCCAGGAGAGAAGGCCATCGCAAGGTCCACATTGAACACATCTCCTTCCAATCTTCCGGTCAACCTGCCCACGTCAGAGCTGTCCAGCACATTCCTTGCGACAGTCTCCATAAGATTACGCGAAAAATCATTCTCATCGTCAGCATGCATGAACTGGATATTGCCCGCATCTACCTCATGGCGTGGGTCCCTCTGACAGCTCAACATATCGAAGTTACCCTCTTGGTTGGCCTTAGCCCTATGTGAGAAGGCAGATATCTCAAGGTACTCCGGGCGCTCAAGCAGAATATTCCGGCTATCATTCAACCCTGCACGCCTATACCTATAGAAGCCCTCCATCTCATCCAGACTAGGATCTATGATTGAGAAGTGCGTCCTATTATGCCCGACATTCCTGTCTCGTACCGAGTAATGCAATTCCACTATGGAATTTGCAGGAATCGCTTGCAAAGCATCCAGAAGGAGTGCCGCATCCTTTATCATATATTCCTGATGCCGCTGCTCATCATCGCCGAACCTATAACCCACATTTATGAAGAAGACGAATAAGAAGACGCCCATGACCACACTGAACATAGTGTATAGACTCAACTCTACAGCAGCCTTTTTTCTCATGGTGTTATTCTGTGATGTTCGTTTAAATATCTTTCGAGCTTTATCAATAAGGACGATCCCAATCACGTGATGTGCCAGAATGGAGCCTGTATTGTATGTCACAATGATTGCGGTCCATGCAGACGAAGAATGAATCTTCTGTCTTACGGACCCTTATAGTCAACAGATTGCTATCCTCCCTGACATTCGATAGGATCTTAAGCCCAGAATCCCAAGGAGTGCCATCATCTCTCAACACAGGCGGGTCTTCCTCAAAATGCTCCAAGAGAGCTTCATAACCATCCCAATCGATACCACTCTCCTTGTGGTTTGAAAGCACAGTCAGAGAATCTCCCTGAAAATTCAAGCCTATAGTATGGCAACTCAGCCTTACAGGTTCAATAACTCTTCGTTCACTATCACGGGAACTGCCCCTGAATATGCATATGCATGACTTCTCAGGATCACAGCCAGATGGTTCCGCCACATAATCATAATCTCTCAGTTCCTGCATATCAGAAGATATCACAATCTCTTGGCCCTGCCGTCGTATGGTATTGATATCTGCCTCATCGGTAAGGTCCGCATCGTCCAATGCTGACAATGACATATTGATTGTGTCAGGCCTATGCATAATGGCAACGAGCTCCAGTCCATCTGGAATAGTATGGAATGAGAACGCGCTCGTCCTACCCACGCTAATCCTTTCAAGATGGTCTTCGAAATCCCTTAGCTCATCATGGTCAGATACTTGAAAATCAAGAGTCCTTGCACCGAGGTTTAGAACCATCAAGAAGAAGAGGACACCTATTATCATCGAACCTGTGAAAGACAAAGGAAATTCAACAGCTTTGATGGATCTCATTGTCATATATACCTCTCCTTAAAGAGCCGCTTCAGTATCCATGGCCCTAATATCAATCCACCGAGGCATTCACCCGTTACTGGATTCCTTACACCGTCTTCACAATCCTCACTTTCGTAGTCCATCATATCTCTTGTCGTATCCTCACCATCGCCCCAAGTCCCTACGAAACTGAAGACGATGACCGCGAGAACAATCAATCCTATGATGAAAGCCACAAGTTTCTCAATCTCTATCGCGCCTTTCTTCGTCATAATGATCACCCCATTCAACATTCTTGGATAGGTTCTGTGCTATCAACGATATTATAATACCATTCATCCCTTGTAAGTATCCTTTGTACCTCAATATTGTGTACCATGAAGAAAGCAGTCTTCGATTTTCGCTCATGTACCTCATAATCAAAGCCACTATATTCTGAGAATAGGTCATCCAGTTCTCCTGTATCATAGCATGATCCGAAACCATCAATCTTCTCTTGGAAAATGTCTATCAGTTCCATAGGATAATCCTTGCCTTGATATAGATGTGTCTCCACGTTATGTATCTCTATCCCTGCTGCATCAGCCTGGCTGCGTATCTCACGTGCTTCATCTGCATCGACCTCCTGGCCATAAGAAATCAAAGGCTTGCATTGCGTCTCTGTGCTCGAATCTCGCGTTCGCCAATAGCATGAATAGTCCCCATCGGCTTGATGAAAGATGCAAGTGTCTTTGTTACTTATCTGATGACAACGATGCTCTTCCCCTGCTAACTCTAGTGAGTAGGGCAGACCAGTATCGAAGAACATGATATGAGGATCATCATCCGTACGGAGCCTCCCTCCTGTATTATCAAAGTCATCCCTTATATCTCTTGAAGTCTTCGGACTAATGAGATTCAATCCATCATGCAAATACTTCTCATAGTATAGGAAAAGTCTTACGCCTTCACCTGTCTCAGCAGATTCAAGAGGTACTCCAGCCAGCCTGACACCGCCATCATGACTTAAGGTAACTTCAGAAGTTATGGTGTTGCCCTCAACGACAGCAACTGGGAGCTCTGCCTCGAACTCATGAGTATTCGAAGTTATACCATCCGATTCCACTGTAACGATGCCATCGCCTATAGAGAGCGTTGCGCCACTCAAGAACTCCCTTAGCTCTTGGTTTGTAACGAGAGAATTGAGTATGCCTGAATACTCATCCGAAGTATGCGTAAAATGAGTACAGCCATCGCATACATCATCAATCTCTTCCAATAGCCCAGCGAACATCTCAGCGAATGCATCCAAGAGATCTACCTTCTCTTCATCCGCAGCCATGCAAGTGTCAGTGGCATCATCCCATGTGCAGACCACTCCACAATTGGAATCATCAATCATACCACACATCGCCCTGTTCTGTGCTGTTGAACATTCGCAGGATCCCGAAGCTGGCCTGAGCAAAGCATTGTTCTCTCGTCTACAGAACTCATAACCTCCTATATCTCCATCGATACCACTCTCCGGTCCAAAGGGCCCCATTATGTTAGAATAATGCATATTATTGATGCGAGGGAATTCACCCTGTAATGCCGCCCTTTCTGTCCTGATGATGACAATCTTCTGATTGTTGGCCAATATCAAACCATAATTCGCTCTCCAGTCATCTGATGGGTTAAGACGTGCGCTATACTTAGAAGCGTAATTATCTATTGTGCCTTTGAGGTACTCTTCATCTTCAACATATTCGTGATAGTCATAAGCATACAATGGCTGATATGTGTACCCTAAGTCTCCAGCATCTTCTATAGGGGCCTCCCTATCCTTGATGAAAGCCTCGGGTGCAGTCTCTATCACATCTGCATCTTCTAGCACAATCCTTCCGAAGGGAAAACTTCTTGTGTCTATCATGGATCTCTCAGCATCATCGTATTTCTCATCGTCGAGCCTTGCCCGCTCATCAAGCTCGAAAGTCCCGATGCTCAAGGACATGCCACGTATGGTCTCAGTCTCATAATGCATTGCTTGCCCTCTGCTCTGCCTGTGTCCCAGGCTGAAGAGCAGTTCTCCAGATCCTTCCATGAGACGGATCGAAGCAGTATCAGAAAATCCTTGGATCCTCAGAGGTATTATACAGAACTCATCATCATCACGCTCTTTCGCCGCATAGATTTCAGCAAGGAGCAGCTGCCAGGATTCTGTTATCCTAGGATCCACGTGGGGGTTTTCGCGTGAGAAATCACGTATTGTTTCCATGTCACCCAATGTGCTTTCCCTTATATCGGTGAACCGTCTGTCACCTTCCATAATAATCCCTTCTGAAGCAAATAAGCCGTAAGAGATGACGCCCATTGCAAGTATGGTTAAAACTATAGCCAAGACCTTGGGGATTGCTATTGCTGCTTTCTTGTATGCCATGATCTTTCCTCAAAAAGGGTTGACCGAGATTGCTGAGATTGCCCAGTTTGCTGCAAGCCAGAGCAGCACGACAACCGATATTATGACAAGCACCCATTTTATCAGCTCATCTATCTCGAAATCTCCTTTCTTGGGCTTGAATGATAATCTGTTCAACATTCTCAATCCTCAACTGTTTATAGTGCATCCTGAATCTGCTACATCATCCATGTTAGCTATCATTATGTAACTGCTCGCATCTCTTGGGATGGGCTCGACATATACAATACCATATCTTTCAGAATCCTCAATTGTCAGAGTGCCTTCACTAGCGAAAAAGCTTACTATGCCTCTTGCAGGCCCATCGTAGCGCAAGTAGTCCATATAGCTGAATGCATCCTGCCTAGAGACACAGCAGACATCGGACCCGTCATCACATGCCCAATCATCGCCACTATTGCTTATCTCGCCACGCGAACACTCAGCAGAGCACCTTCCACCCCTTAGCTGGCAAGGACTCATAGACGAGTCTTCATCTATATACATTGGTGCGCCTTCAGCCACGTATATTGTATTCTCCATAAATGACAATATATCTGCTTCAGTGATTATCGTATCTTCTCCATCTTCCTGGATTGAATCAACGTGGATATCATAGCATACGAAGCACAGAGCTTCACTGCTATATATGCCAAAAGGATTTGCTCCTTGGACCCAGCTACCGAATGCATCCATGATGCCTTGGCGGTCATCTAATGATCTCAACACACCACTGCCGAACATGCCCCAGCAGCCCATAGCCAGTTCAGAGATATCTTCCATAACGGCTTCCTTTTCACGTGAAGCGCGCTCCTCACCCACATCAACACGTGTAGTCTTGCAGGATAATGAAGGACTATATACTGCTGCCGCGGGATTCCTTGCCCTATGAATCACACTTGATCTGCACATGGCTTCGTCCATGAATCTCTCGCCTGCAGACATTTGGCTTGGTAAGCCAAATAGCAGTATAGCTATAGTGACAGTGATTATAATCACTGGAATGACATACTCTGAGGCTACAGAGACCTTACTTTTCATTAAGCTCTTCAAGGTACACCCGCCTCCCTGACTGCACGCATCACAATCATCATAAAGGATAATATTAGGAAAAGCGCAATTACAATCTTGCCTAAGGTGCTTAAAGCGACTTTTGCCATGGTACAGACCTGGATTGCCTGCTTTATATAATTTGTGATGACTCAAAGAAACAATTTTAAAATGCATAAGCTTCTCTCGAATCATGCGTATCCTCTGCCCAATGAGCCCCGACATATACGGAAGTCTTGACAAGATAATAGAGAACGGTGCCAATGAGTTCTATATGGGATATCTTATGAGTGATATGCGCTTCGGGAGCCATCTGTCAAGAAGAGGAGGGTCGCGCCCTAACTTTCATTCTTTGCATGATGCCCTAGACGCCATAAGGAAGATAAAGCAAGCAGGTAAAGATGTCTTCATCACATTCAACCAGAAATTTTACCTAGAAGAACACCATGAGAGGATTCTGAAAGACACAGAGATACTTCTGAAAAATCGCATAGACGGAGTCATTGTATCAGACATAAGCCTCATGGTGAAGATGAAGGAAAAATTTCCAAACATCAACATGATAGCAAGCACTGTCAGGTATTCGACTAACAGGAACTCCTTCAGGTTCTTCAATAGCTTTGGAGTGACAAAATTCGTGTTGTCGGGAGCGCTCAGCATAGAGGAAATCAACGATATATTAGAGAACAATCCAGAGTATGGGTTTGAGGTATTCATAAAGAACGAGAAATGCCCCAATATAGACGGCCTTTGCAGCTTTTCGCATGAGGCCATACAGAGCTCATATAGGACTCCATGCCAAGGTCTCAAGTGCAATGCTGAGATTCCCACTAGATTCAACGAGATGGCTTGCGGTGCTTGCAGTATATATGACCTGAGAAGATCAGAAGGAGTTTCTCTCAAGATATCAGGAAGACCGAAGAGCGGAGAGGACATAAGCAAAGATGTGGCTTTCATAAGACATTCAATAGACGTCCTGAAAGCCAATCCTAATATGGGTCAGGACGAGTTCATCAGGATTACAAGAGAAAAGTTCAAAGAGATATATGGATATGATTGCGAAGAGAACTGCTACTACAAAGGGAGGCATAGATGATGGAGCACGCGCTTTTCATATCAAACCCAAAGAATCTGAAGTTCCATGAGGAAGGAAAGTTCAGAAGAATATATTTTGGGAACGAGTTCTGTGAACACCTGATCCCTAATGAGAAGCAGCTTAAGCATATCCTGGAGTGGTGCAGTGAGAAATCGCTTGATCTATCCTTTGTGACACCAGCCTTCCTGAATGATAAGAACATAAGAATACTAGCCGAACTTTTGGAAATTTTGCCAAAAAGTACAGAGGTTGTGTTCAATGATTACGGACTATTGGATGTCATAAGTTCAAAAGG
>CAZTTX010000002.1:33734-38000 GCA_964616085.1 uncultured Methanosarcinales archaeon | reverse complement strand
ACTTTCCTTAATGCCTAGCTTCTGTTCGATGAGCTTCTCATCCTCAATGATCTTGCGGACCATACGTTCCAGATTCTCATCAACACGTGCCATTCTTCTCTCTAGAAGCACAAGTACTCTCAGACTATAGACAATCGCGGCCAGAACACCCAATATGATGGCTAATGTGACCTCAGCAACGGACATAACACTCATGCAATCACCTCTTTGAACATGATATATTCCTACTATTGGAACCATCATTTATATATGTTTTTATTGTAGGGGTCTGTCCCAAAAGGTAGAAAAATGTATACTGGCCGTAGCAGTCGGCTGGTGCGGGATTATCTAATCCCGCTTGACTGCTGACTGGCTGGGGTTGTCCATACGGGTAAGCCAGTAGGTCAGTATACAAAAAAACTCCATTTGGGACAGACCCTATTGTAGTGCGCTGTGGCATGATTGCTTAGAAAAAACAGCATCAAGTCAAAATTCCTTGTTTCATTTTTAAACGAGTGCGTTGCTAGGGGACGGTCCCTACGGGACAGCAGCACCTTGATTATAAATAATGGAGAATTTTGAAGCTGTTTTCCAAAAAAAATGGAATTCTGCCACAGCGCATATTGTAGCAGAAAGATTGACAAATAATCAGTTCTGTATCTCAGCGCCTGAGCCAACAGAGCCCTCAACCCCATCAGTAACCTCAGGAGATGCCTTCCATACATTATCGAAGAATCTTTCCATGCTGGAACAGAAGAAATCTGAAGATGCCCATACAGCCACATCATAGCTGGAATGTACAATGCTATCGTCAGTAAGCATGAACGTTATCTCTTTGCCATCAACTATACAGAACCGCGACTTGAGATCATTTATAGGTCTGACTTCTGCGAACTCTGAAAGCCTTCGAACAATGACAGCGTGTTCATCATCAATAGGTGCAGCAATCCTTATGGAAATACCATTCCGCTTCGCTTTGGAGAGGGCCCGTTTGAGGTTATCATATATCCTACCGAGCTCTTCAGCGCTTGTCATTATCAGCACCTTAGATTCAGCGTTCTTTATAGAGCTTGAAAGATGATTGTAAATATTAGTCCTTCCCTTTATGCTGCTCGTCAGATCGCCAGGCTCGACAGTCTGGATGCCCTTGGAGTGCAACATCCTCAACTCTTCCAAGACCTCAGACTCCTTAATCTTGTCAATCATCATTGCCTGGGTTTGGGCTTCGCTCTCAATGCGCTTCTTGACGCGCTCTATTACCTCATGTGGTTTTACCGCAACATACTTTATAGGCTTACCGAGCTTCATCATTATGAAGCCTTTCTTTTCAAGCGATTCCAAAACATCATAACTCCTAGAACGAGGAACATTGGCTATATCAGAGAGTTCGCCTGCTGTAGAGACACCTCTAGAAAGGAGTGCCATCCACAGCTTTGCCTCATAGCTGTTCAGCCCGAAGGCTTTCATCTTATTAAGCATCTCTTCCTGGAACATGGAAACCAGGAGGAAAGAAGAACTATATTTAAAGGTTTCTGTTTGTTGCTATTGTTGAGTGATAAAGTTGTGTGTTTTTATATGCAGCAGTTCGGTTCTTCATCAGGACACTCCTGCATCGGTGCAGGCCTTCTACCATCCGGACAAGAGCCAGAGAAACAGTCGCCCCCGACCGCTACACAAGAAGAGAGGGTATCGTCAGCTTCACGAGTACGTGACGTGAAGATGCCAAGCACAACGAACATCACGATAAGAGCAATTGCAACAATGACTATGAAATTGAAAGATAGCCCTTGCGCTTTTCTTGTTTTCATTTTAACCTAGCTGAAAATACAACAGAGATGATCTGGATTAGGACAACTGTAGGAAGTCAATTCACGAGCCGTACTATGCCTGCTATGGTCAGGGTGGTGTTGGACAGCCTCCTCACAACTGCGATATTCAAAACTGTCAACACATACTCCACCATTACCTGCACAATCTCCGAGATCGTCCCGAGCCACATTCATACGCCCTATGAAAAGAAGAGAAATGATAGAAAGGACTAGTAGAGCAAGAGCAGCAATTACAATCGTATTCATGGAAAGGCCTTGAGCTTTCTTTATCATGAGCATATCACCTCTGATGAAGTATATATAATCTTCTCTTTTTTAAACTTTTCCAAGACTATGCTCGGCATACGACAAGATTTATGGTGAGTTCACCAGGATTCATTGGACGGCGTATCTCTTCGCCGCTAAGACCTTCAGCACAATCCACTTCAGAAGGGACATCATCTTGTAATGCGTCTGGCAAGGTCCTTCCCTCAGTATTGAACGAGACCTGATAATCTAAAGCAGCCCTGTCAAAAACGGTATTGAATATCTGATACATCTGGTTCACAAGATAATCGCAACTCGACATCCCAGTATTTCCACATTCTGACTGTGGAGAACGGACACAGTCACGTGCTACATCATCAAAAGTCTTGCCCCGGCCACACTCCTCTGCAGATGTGCTCATGAATGTATTAAGAGTCCGTGAAGAAAGAGCGGTAACCTCATATTGTTGGGCTATCTCGCTAGGCGACCTTGTCTGCTCAATACGGACCATTATTATGAATATCACAAAGACAAGCCCTACAATAAGCACCAAACCGAAAGCTTCTGCCTGTGAACGTCTTTGCCTGAGGTAGTCATCCATCATAATAGACCACCTCCATAAGACCGAAATGCTCTGAACCATCTTCAGGGTTGTATATCACCATAGGCACTCCCATAGAGAAAAAACCACTGTCTGGACGCGTCCTATTGTATATCACCCATCTTTCCCCATACTCATCCTCTTCTGGCGGTGGGTAAAGACGTTCGACAGTTATGGTACCATACCTGAAAAGATCAAAATAGTATATGTGGTCAGACCTTGCCAAGAGATCCATAGCTTCTAGTTTCATAAGATCAAGACAGCTATCACTTATCACGCTACCCTCAGTACAGGAGAGCTCTGGAAGAGATGCGAAAGTCTGAGCTAACTGTATGGACTCGGTAAGTCTTCTTTCAGTCTCACGGAACTGTGCATCTGACTGCTGAAAGCGTGAGAAGAATACTATCCCAATCATCAGGATCACCATGAAGATGATTACGACAAAGACAGATTCCACCATCTTTATCTGCGAGCCTTTAAGATACCATATTGATGAAAATTCATCAGTACGGCCTTGCGCAGCTGAAACGTCTTGCTCCACCATAAGCATCCTCCATACTGTTATAGAACCTCTTTATATCCTCATAATTATCCTCGAACGACATAGAAACATCTCCAAGATCAATTCCACCCTCAGTATCCCGACAGAAATCATCACCAAATAGCTCATAGAACGATTCGACAACACCATCATACACATTCCTGCATTGTACATCGCCGGAATAATGCTCTCTTAATGCCTTGTGCTTATGATGATGGATGCACGCAACCCTCCCTAACCTCTCTATAGCCTTTCGCATCGAGCACTCATAATAACTCTCATCAGGAGCAAAGATTGCACCATATAAGCTAGCACGACCTGCATAGGTCATCTCCCCAACATGGCTCATATCTTCATAGATGTTTATTCTACCAAAATTGATACTTTCAGGCACCACTTGCACAAGCCGATAGAATCCCGAGAATGTCTCGTCAACGTACTCAAGAAGCTCTGTTGGCTCACTTGTGCTCTCAGTGAAGACAACAATTATGCTATATAGGTCATTGAAATCAGCAAACCTTGGATCTTCTGATTCGACGAATTCAGCACGCATATTGCTGGAAAATGAATCCTCGATGGCTGAGTATATGTCACTGAAACTTTCATCACGCACAAAAAAGAAACGCGTCCTAGAATTAGCGATATACAAGAAATTCATCACAGGGATTGGTAATTCCCAAGTCTGGGTCCAAGTTACAAGATTGTCCCCTTCCATGTCTCCCGGGACAAAAGTGGGAAGACCATCCATACGGCGCGAAAAACCACCCACGCGATACTCTGAATATATGTTGTCTCCGAAAAGTCTAGACTCGCACAAGAACTCTATCTTGAGATCAGGAACATTTACAGTAGCAGACATCGAAGTCCCTGTACGTGCAGCTTCGAATATGTTAGAGATGCCCTCAAGTGCAGAGGCAGAAATCCTACGCTCCACAGTGTCCACCTGTCTGGTACTCATCGTGAAGAAAAGGATGATAAAGAAACCACCAACTATGAGTATGTATAACCAATTGAACTGAGAATGGACCTGTGAACCCTTAGAACGCATGCTCACTCTACCCCCTCAATAT
>CAZTTX010000002.1:15890-33634 GCA_964616085.1 uncultured Methanosarcinales archaeon | reverse complement strand
CTGAGAATGGACCTGTGAACCCTTAGAACGCATGCTCACTCTACCCCCTCAATATGTACTCCAGTTCTGCCACCTATGGCCCAGAACTCAACATTATTTCTGCGTGGCGGTATACATATATACCTGCCAGACCTGTCAATCTCAAGATTATCGATAGTGAACGAGAGGAAGAAATCGCCACCAATCAGGAAAGCATTCCGTACCAGACTATCATCGTCCTGTTCACGATATGAGCGATCTCTCCAATATGCATTCACAAGTGGATATTCGGCAAGATTACCCTCATGGTTCACATCTATGAAGCATAAAGCATTAGACCCACTTGGAACATTCAATTCAATACGTTGGCGTGCATTATGGCTTGATGCAACAGCATCAATCTCATTGACCAATGAACGTCTGAAATTTATATAATCAATCTCTTCAGATCTTGAGAATAGATTGCTGATCAGCTGGAAGCCCAGGAGCATAATCATCCCTACCACTATCAGCGTCATGAGCATCTGAAACATCTGGTTTGCTTCACCTTTTCTTGACATTTGTACACCTCTTTTCTTCACTTTACCCCACCAAATAGATTCTCAATATCTTTCTTGCTTACAAGGCCATCATCATCGGATTTGCTTTCTGTTTTCTCCGATGAAGCTGTGCTGAAACTACCAAACATATTATTACGCTGTCGCATCTTTTCTTTCTGCTTGAGACGGTGCGAGACTTTTGCACCCATGTCTTTTATCTGGTTCGAAGATGGTTTGGCAGTAGTATTCTCCGATGCTTTCTGAGTATTATTATTAGCTGATTGCTGTGGTTTTGGTGAGGAGGCAGAAGGTTGGCTCGAAGGCTGTGAAGGTGCGCTCTTTCCTGTAAAGGACTCTAATGCTGCTGAAATCTGGGACCAATTATTATATGCATAGAAACCCCCACCTCCAAGGATTCCCAGAGCCAGCACAACCACAATTATGGGCATTATGAAATTTGACTCTTCTTCAGGCTCCTCAACAGGATCAGGAAAATCAGGCTCCTCAACAGGAGCTTCTGCACACACGTTATCGAAATTATCGCAATAACCCGTGACACAATCATCGTCAACGTTACAGGATTGACCTTCCTCACAAGGAGGACATTCAGATCCACCACAATCCACATCGGACTGATCTGCATTCTTGAATCCATCGTCGCATGAAGGTTCTGCGCATACATTCTCCTCTGGATGACAGAAGCCAGAACTACAATTATCGTCTTCCTCACAATCTTCTCCAATCTCACATTCCCTGCCATACTCCTCACAAGGATTATCAGGAGCATCTGGGTCAAAATCCACATCCACCTTGAAACCATCAGATTCTGACAGTTCTGACCACAGGCCTGCATTGTTCAATGCTTTCGCACGGAAGAAGTATTCTCTGCCGTCTTCCAGGCTCAAAGGTAGCCCAGTATCATCCCGCGACACAAGGAAAGAAGAACCAACCCTTTCAGTAGATGACCAAGCCATTGCTTCTTGCCCACTTTCCCTATCAATAATTGTGTAATTTATGAGTTTCACTCCAGATATCTCATCTTCCGAATCAAACCTTACCCTGATGCTACTGGTGCTTGTGAATACATCTGGATGTTCATCATCAGGAGAGCTGTCATCAATCTCTGGTGTAGTGGGAGGTTCTGTATCAAGTATCAGATTCATTTCCTGAGTTGTCGTGCTCGCAGCATCTTCACACGCCACATAGAAATAATCACTTCCAGGATGTACATTACGATGCTCGAGACTCTCACCTGTACTTGCCATCTCGTTCATCCTTGATATGGTATCGGTCGTCGTGGAGATATAACATGTTGCCCGACGGTTTGTCTCGAATCTTAATTCGAGTGATTCATCCGATATGTAATCACCTTTAGGATATTCAAGAGAGATATCAAGAGGACCCAAATCCACATGGAAAAGTCTGCACTCCTCAAGCTTTACTGAACCAATCTCCTCCATCTCTCCTTCTGTGAGCTCCTCATACTCCTTAACTTTTGCAGAGACATATACTGAATAATACTCACCATCGACAAGATCTTCAGTGAGAGCATAGCGCATCACAGAAGCATTAGACTCTTCTTCTTTGAAACTCAGGATATCTGTCTTGTCTACAGGACTTACAAAATCTCTACCGCCCTCGCCATCAGGGTAGTAATGGAAGGATGTCCTCAGTGTATCCATGTCAACAGGACTACCAAACTCTATGACCACAGTCGGATCCTGTCGAACAATAACCTCAGGGCTGGCCCAATCTCTCAAACATGCCCCATGCTCTTCAGCATAGACAGAACTAGCAAAAACAAGGAATACGACTAGACAAGACACCAAAATCCGGTTCATAAATTTCATCTATGATCATATGTCTGATCTCATTCTATATAAATCAATGGTCTTGGATCAGCCTCTGGAGAGTACATGAATGATATATCGGTAGAGGCACTGTCACCAGCATAAGAGCATGTGATAGTAGCACGATAGATGTTACCTTCCTGAAGACCCATTGGGACCCTGCGATCTGCAGCAGAGAGTTCGGCCGTATGTCTGTACCTATGGCCAACCAAGTCAGATTCCATCCGTGATGATGTGCTGAACATAACAGCATTCAAGACCCTGAAAAATATGTTAGTATCTTCTGCTTCTTCATGGATATCAACCTGGCACTCAGCTTCCCTAAAAGTATACACTTCGAGCTGAGGGAATCTCTCACCAGTCATCCCATCAGGATATGCATCATGCAGGAATAGAGGGGCCTCAGGATTGTTATAGACTGTTATGCTGTAATCCTGGCGCGCAGATATACCTGCCTCATTCTCGCACTCCACCAAATATTCTACTCCAGAACCATCGCCCACATCAAGGCTAGCATGAGGGTATAGGTTAGGCAGGAAGTAATCATTAAACTCACGCACATTACCCTCAGGATCACGATATGTACATCTAGAGTATTCATCAGTATTGGCTGTTATGTGCACGTCTTCATCCCTCACAGAAGTGAATACATAATTCGAGCCTCCTGTGCTGTTGAGTATGGAATTGTCCGAAGTTATTTCAAGCACTCTCGGCGGCTCAGTAGCAATCTGGAGCATGTGTTCTTGCTCGGCAATCCTATCGTCATTATCATTACAGTAGACAGATATCTGTGTTCCTTCATGGCGACGTCCGCTCATTGAGATATCTGCAAGCTCAAACTCATGGAAAGTGGATGCTCCTGTGGAACGAACAATCAGTTGTCTATCATCGCCTGATGAAGGATACACGACAGAGCATTCTGCAGGCCGTGAAACGCTGACGTTCACCACCCTATCACTCCTCAAGAATCGAGGCTCTATAGACTCAATCTGAGGCGCTTCTTCACTACGAGATATAGGAAGATGCAAGAATTGTCGTCTCCCATCGCTTTTCGTTATGAGTAGGAAAAGATCGTGCATCCCATCGCGTCCTATTGTATAACTGTCTTCAGTCATGGTTGACGTGACCATGTACTCATTCGAACCTCGTGGCTCTCCATTTAGGATTGCCCTTATGTCATCTATAGACTCCTGATGTCTTATGGAGATATAAATTCTATCGCGTGACATCGGATAGAACTCCCTATCCGCATCCCTATCTGAAACAGTCTGTATGCGTTGCCCTCCTGTGCCATCTCTAGCATATTCCAAGTCGGCCTCTGTAAGCGAAAGCGCATCTTCAGAAGAAGTTATGTTTATCAGAGGGGTGCTGATACCAGTCTCATAAAGTCCTCTCACATAAGCGACTTCATTAGGACCCAGCTCAGGAATAACGAGAGAGCCTGTATTGGGCACTGTTCTTATATCATCAAGAGTCTCACCCTCTAAGAAATATTCTATGTGGGTGATTCCTGATGGGAGCCCATCCGTGTCGAACACTGGAACATACTGGGACGCCATTGTGAGCTGCTCAAACATGTCTCCCGAGATCTCGTCAAAAGAATCTATGACTTCAAAACTCATCTCTTCTGTCTCTTGGACAAGCGACCTGTCTGTGGATTGTTGACACCTGAACTTGTAAGAATATCTCCCGGAGGCTTCTCCTGTATGCTCAGTCATATTTACTGTCTTCCTATGGGTAAGCGCTGCATTATCTGACATAGGGATGTCCTCTATGCCTCCCTCCGTGAATACAATTGAACAGAACGACAGCATAGTAGTCGAAACACCAAATTCAACATCTTCACTGAACTGGTCATCACCTTCGCCAGGATAATAGGAATCGTCGAGTATGTACAGATTCCTAGAGGCTCCTCTATCTCTAACAGAGAAAGCCAAATCACGAGCTCTTGCTATATTACCCGCCTGATCATTACATGTAATGGTATAAAGATAATCTCCAAACTCCTCTATTATCGTCGGAGAGAATGCTGGGCTTGTTGAAAGGCTACCTGGGAAAGTGCCCTCTCTGTTACTGCAGAAAGAATTTGGCGAGCGACATTCATATGTACATTCTATAATTCTCTCTTCAGATACATCGGAGACAGAAATGACTGGCTTGAGCTCGCCGTAGCGTCTCTGGGTATAGTCAAGCTGGAATTCCCTTATGTGGTCCTTATTGACACTTGGCGGCACAAGATCTCCTCTTGAAGAGTCCATTGCGAGTCTTACCGGTCGTCTATCGAATTTCAAAGAGAATCTATCAGAATGTAAATCTGTGCCGTGAACTGTACATGATATAGTTACCGGAACAGTTACCCTATCAAATGGCTGGAATTCATCAAGAATGTAACTGTGTATCTCCCTGTTTTCATCTTCTTGCATAGGATTGTCCTGTGTAGGTGTCGTACCTAAGTTGAAGAAACAATATGAAGGCTGCTCAGTTTCGACAATGAATTCCTGATTAGGGTTGTTGGTTATCCTTACCTTACTATCGCCCGGATCACTTCCACTCTCTCTGAACATTGGTGGCTGATGCATAGTTATTATGGGTTCGGTACTATCTGTCACATTGAATAGTATGTGCTCATTCATTTCTTGGCCCATTGGATCTACAGCCTTAATTTCTAAGATATATTCACCAACACCTATGTCATTAAGCCTGAGCTCCTCATTGAAATGATCGTCCGCAAAGATAGAGAAGCTGTATTCTTTCCACTCTGCAATCCGATTGAGTCTACGTCGTTCTTGGTCCTGGTTCAGCTCAGTTCCATGATAGTAGAGTTCTCTAATATAATCACTTATATCTTCAGACATGTTGGTCCTAGATCCTTCATCTTCTGAAATTACACCTGTAGGTTCAAGCTCCATCCAACCAGTCTCAAAATCACCAGCAAAAGGACCCACATCATGCGCATATACATTCACAGAGACTTCAGCAATCTCGTTGGTCCAGAATACATCATCTAGCCAGAATCTGAAGTGCAAATCCTCATTATATTCAACATCTTTTGTCAGTTCATCATCATTGATTTCATAGTCTCTTAACAAGGGTGGCTCAAGATCATAATACACGTAGATTATTTCTGTAGCACGATTTCCGTACCGATCTTCGGCAAAAAGTCTTAAACGGTTTGGACCTAGTGAGTTGACGCGAGCCAGTCTAGGCAATCTTCCAGAGAAACTTATGGTCCCACCTTCCGAACTGCTAGCATAATTATCTGGTGTTCTCAGAGTATTTTGTGCCGCGACCTCTAACAAGGTACGTCCCCTATCATCAGAACTGAGGTAATGGATATCATAATTCTCTAACTGTTTTGCGCTGATTGCACCTGAAAAGGTATTCTCTGCTATGTCAGTAACAAACGAGTCATCATAGATGAATTCCGTGTCGATTGAGAGGTCTAGATCTGGTTCCTCTCTGTGTATATAGAAAACACTACATCTTGTGTCCTCACGATTGCCTACTTCATCCACAGAATAGTAGCATATGGAGAATGAACGCTGCTCCATGATCTCAGAAGCTTCCTCCACAGAAGTCCACTCCGTGCTTCTTTCCGAGCAGAATCTCTCCTCAGCATGTGGCGCATCATCACCCAATCTCTGTATGCAATAGTATGTAGAATTGGAACCATCACATCCAGCTTTCAATGAAGGATAATCATCGTCGGGTGCCGTGCCCTCACAGGAGAATTCTATAGATACATTGTTATTGTAGTAATATGCCCCATCGCGTTGATAATCCAGACCACTTATTTCCCTTTGGTCAGACCTTCTCCTTTCAGAAATGTCGTGTGTCCTTTCTCCATCATGTCCAGATGGGTGCATTCCCGTGACAGGTGCTTCACCATCCCTTACGAATGTTATAGGGTGTGATTTTTCTCCACGTGCACAATGTCCATTTGCACAGTCTGCATCAGAATCGCACTCTTCACCACCGATGGTACAATGCGACATATCTTCTATACAATGCACATCAAAGACATCATCATAGACAGGTCCTTCTCCTACCATACTGTCGAGATTAACCTCTTCCTTAGGTAGGCGATGGTTAAACCTATCATCAGTAATCAAATCCTCGACATCCCTACCTCCATCAGCACGTGGCCAAGAGATTCTACAAGAAGAAGGGTAGTCTGTGACTATTCTGAACTCCACACCTGGCTCATCAGGGATAGCTCCACCATCAACAGGACTTATTACATTAAGGTTTTCAGCACCATCAGCCCTGACATAGACTTCCTCTATGACAACATTGTGGGCCTCATCACGGCATTCTGCAGTGAATTCATATAGACCTGGCTCAACATTATAGTCCACCCAGTGCTCAAGAACGAAATTGTCCTCCTGTGGATGGTCGCCTAGCTCCGCCATACCATCACGTACTGTCCTCAAATCGAAGTCACAAGATATAAGCTCCTCATCAAAATCAGGGTGTGCGTTCTCTCCGATGCTCTCTACAAGGAAGCGGAGATCAACACTATCATCAGCAGGATCGGGAGACAACTGCTCTATGACATCTATGGTTATATTCGGAGGGGTAGTATCAACAAGAATCTCAACGGACCGCAAAGGCGCAATATTAAGGTGCTCGCCTTGTGCTAAAAACCTGACATAATATAGACCATCTTCATCTATACTGTTATAATTTACCATATCACTAATCTTGACTTCACGCTTGGTCATATCATCATAGAATGCAGAATCTGGGTCACGTGGCAGGCTTGGACAGCAGCTATCATCTTGATCTATGCAGAACCTGAAACCAAATTCATTTTTAGAGAAGTCCTTATGGTCGAAACTTGGTGGAGGGAAGAGGTCCTCATCAGAGACAAGGTAAAGATGCTTCCTGCCTTCTTTCTCAGAGAAAATCATGTCGGAATCTGATGCAGGTGAAAGTGTAGGGTAAAGCGTAACTGTATCATCTATGTAGGCCTCATCCTCTTCTTCATTCGCGGTGGCATCCCTTATGCATCTATCTCCATCCCATCTGCAAGTCCCCAGTCCACAACCATCATTGCTCAGATTATAGAACCTATCATTCTCTACTCCTGAGCCATCTGGCAAGTAGCAAGTATTTTGCACTTCTCGCCAGCCAGTATCATTATGTCCTAGCTCGAAATCTTCGGGTTTAGGATAACTTATAGTTATATTCTGTCTAGCGCCTGGATCGCCAACACACTCAAATTCATCTCTATAATCTAAACACTCGTCTATAATGCTACAATCCCTGCAACCACCCGCATATGTCGAATAGCAATCCCCTAGTTCAGCGCAAAGAGACTCTGACCATCCAATGTTCCGTTGGAACGGAAGGTTATCACGACTAGCAAGCTTACAATAACTCTCAGAAGGACGGATTTCCTCTGGTACACATACACCTTCGCCCGCGCTCGACATGCTGGTGTTTATCCATCTGCATCCAGGATTGCCCACGATACAATTATCAATCTCGCAGGATTCTTGAGATGTATAGTAAGAGCAATCAAGTATTTCCTCACAATATACACAGCGGTCCGAGATTGTCGTATCTGGCTGAAGGGTGCATGCATTCGTGAACCTATCTCCTCTCTCATCACCATAGCATTCTACAGTTCCTGTGGTCTGTCTAGTAAGGGTCTCAAGCATCCCGAATGCACCACGGTCTGATGGCATAAAGTCACCACGGCAATCATCACGGACTTCGCAAGTTGTTCTTCCATTAGAAGGACCAACACAAGATTCATATGTATATATCATGTCGTCTCCTAAAGCAGTTCTGAGCTGAAAATGACTCTGATCAAGATCAGTACGATCAGGTCGGCAATTGTACCTATAAGTACTTTGATCTGTCGTGAATTTCAGTCGGTTTTCAGAGTCGCAAGCCACTCTAAGCGTCCTTAATGCACGTAACTTGGCTGAGCGATCAGAACTGCTAGAAGCAAGCACATCCCTGAAATGTTCATCACCATCAAAAAGTACAGATATACTAGAGCTATCATGGTAAGCACAAAATTCTGATGATGCACCACTTCTTCCTTCACATACTGCGTCACCCATAGCAATCTCTAAAGAATCTCCTTCATATGTGTCGCCCGTATAACCTGCGAATTCAGGAGTGATACGATATTCATATACCCATAAACTTTGATCATTATCATCGCCTAGCGACATGACAGAATCTCCTTCTGCCTTTACAGCAGGAAGCCCTTCTGCTGTAGGGATCTGGCTGGACCACCTCACATTCTCATCAAAGAATTCAGTCCTGCCAGCAGGTGCACGATAGACCTCTCTGAAACCATGACTTCTATCCTCATCAACTTGCCATCCGCCTTCTTCAATGTCATAAGAAATATCAGAGCTTGTTCGTGTGTAATAAGTAGCTTTCCTTTCCACCCTAAAGCTCCTGAGCTCAAGGCAGTCATCGAAATCCCACTCTACTCTTACAGCATCTTCTCCAGGAACATGATTAGCACTAGCAGACCTGATAGATGTAGCTTCAGCCCCCCATTCACAGGATTCTACTTTGTGGTCCAGATAGAATATAAGGTTATGCTCTCCAGGATCAAGATCAACACCTAACTTTTCTTCAACCATGGCAACATCATCATGACTATCACGATCATCAGCCAAGAAAACAGATTGTAGGATGCCTGTAGAAAAACCATCGTCAAGCCTATCAACCTCTAGGCGTTTCACGTCTCTATGTGCCCTATATCCTGTCATGTAAGCATTAGAGGAGTAAGTGTCTGGAGGAAGCAATGTTGACGCTGTTCCTGAATCTCCTGTTTGAAGCCTCATCGTCCCGCCATTTTGACCTCTGAAGAAGACAGTAGCGCCTTCCACAGGAGAATAAGCACCATTTTCTCGTTCTTGTGCAAGCACCAAGACATTTATGAGGTCTCCATAGTCATCACAAGTCGTATTTGCATGGACAAAATCATCCCCTGCTCTACAGCAGTATCCATCATCGATATAATTTCCAGAACCACAGAGACAGACATCTCCACCGCTTACCTGGGTAGCATCTTGATCATCCGCAAGACATTGAACTGGCCGCATGCATGGCACATTGCATCCCTGACCGCGACAACCACCTGCAGAACTTCTCTGATCTTCAGGGCATAGCTTTTCGCTAGCACAACAGAAAGGTGCTTCAATATTGCATGCTTCCTGTGGCGAGTTCCCATCACACAGCACACCATATTGCCCTGAACCAGCAAAACAGCTTGAATCACCTTCTCTGCCAGGAGCACAACCTAAAATATTAGGGCAACAAATCTTACCGGCCACAGTGTCTTCTGCCTCCAACAAGTATATATCTCCTAAATCGGTATCCTCAGCAATCTCTACGTTCTCGCCCCAAGGATGGAATCCGGGCGCCGAGATGGTGATTGTTCTCACATAATACGAATTTTCATCAGTATAATGCACAGGAACATCTGTCAAAGTGAAACGGCCATCTGAGCCAGTAGAAGTCTGAATGTTAAGGCCTGATATGGTGACTGTGGCATCAGGAACTTGCCTTTCAGTCTCTAATAAAGTACCGTCAGCAGGATCTTCTTCATACTCAAAAACCTGGCCAGTTATCTCGATTGTCTCAGCAGGCGCCTCGAGATCAAGTTCAATCTCGAAGACCTCTTCACCAGATACACGTATGTTATCCTCATAGGTATAAGTCTCTCCCTCTACCTGGGCCACGACATTCACACGGTATGTGCCAAAACCAAGCCTTGGTGAACCATCACAATCCACACCATAATTATAGTCGTCACGGCCACCTATCCTGTCAAAGTTGCATGTTTCTGAATCTGCAAGAGGCTGCACATTAGATTGCGCTTCATCTATATCAACCTGATTTCCAGAAGAATCAACTATATTGAAGTGTACATTGAACTCTTCTGATAGGAAAAATGCTTCACATTCTTCCTGCGATCCAATGCCATCATCGAAAAAAGAATCATCATAAGTTTCTAGACAAGACGCTCTCCCAACAGGAAAATTCTCTGTCCAATCAGCACCGTCATAGAACACACAACAGCCGGTGACACATTCATCCAGCTCACGACATGCACTGCCTTGCCTGAAATCACCATCGAGCTCTTCCATACAATAAACTGCCATCTCTGCTGAACTTTCGATCCCCATATCACTGAAAGTCCTTCCAAACTCATCGTATGGACCATAGCACATGCCATCTACTATGCAACAATAATCTTCGCCCGCGGGATCGCGTGTGACAGCATCGGCCATCTCAACTATTTCCAAAGATAGCAGGCCAAATACAAAGATAATTATCAGCAGATGAAACAACACTTTTTTTCTTGCAGCTAATCTCTCGGTGGTAATTCTAATTCACCTCTTAATCTTCCCGTGTATACGAACCAGTTTCGGTAAAGGTCATTATTAGCATAATCCGTGACAGAAAGAGCATATACGCTATCTCCGTCCTCTACAACAACGGATTTTTGATTTTCAGTACCAGGATAAGTGAGATTAAACATGTCAGATGGTCTAAGTGGACGAGTGTGGTCCAATGGAGAGACTACTTCAGCATACTCTGTAGAAAACTCTTCATCTACATCAACACCATGCATACCCACTGTAACTAGATACCCAAATCTGTTCTCGTCAATATCGCGGATGTCATGAACCTTTTCTCGTGAGACAGTCATACGTTCTTGGCCGCCTTCCATAAATATGAAAACATCATCAAATCTTTTGTGGTTCTCAAGAGCCCAGATTTTATCCTCTTCAGAAGGGTGCTCTTCTCTGAAAAATTCAATCTTTTCCGGTATCATATCTTCTTGCAAGAATCTGGTTGATAGGGATTCACCTTCTATTGCAGAATACGCAGCATTTGAATGTGCATAGAGTAGAACATCATGGCGAGGGTTGTAGAAGGTGCCTTGCCCACGTCTACATTGGATAAACCTGTCTTCATCTGAACCTATAGCATCTGCGCAGTTACCGCCATCTGCCACACCAAAATATTTGAACGCCGGAGCAACATCCAGCTTTTCATTATAAAAATCATCCAAGAAATTGTCAGCAGCTGATGCTCCAGTACCAAGCGCATCTGTATTGAGCGGCAGAGCTATGATTAGGTTATGACGACCATCTCCATACTTGATGGCGCAGGCCTTATCAAGATATTTGATAGGTAAAATACTTTCACTACGATCTATTATGAGAGGATATATGTCCTGATCGAAAAGGTTGTATTGGTTTCCAGGATGGCCGAAATCGTATTCATAATAATTAAGGACATCCCTATAATTGCTGCAGTATAATGAGTACGTGTTTGAGAATCTTCCAACAATATCCACCAAAGTAGATGCTACATGAGGTGTCTTTGTATACCACTCTCCTTGTACACAGTACTTACCCATGAACTCATTGTTGCGTGAAATTTCACTATGAGATGCGGCTCCTTTTATGCAATCGCGCCGGTTTATATTGCTAGTATGTAAATTTCGTGACATTGATGTCCGGTTTCTACCAACAAAGCAGTCATTTGCGTCGCAGAAACCATGTTCAGGTAGATGTACAGAACTTACAATATCTGGATCATCCATGAAGTCTAAATATATTAACCCACGGTCACGCATCTCTTCACGTGTCTTGTCATCAAAATCATAGCCTGTGGTGTGCACCCACCTATAAGACTTCTCATTGAACTCATAATCACCACCAAGACAGATATAACCTTTCTCTCCTTGGTGCGTTTTGAAACCTGGATCTGCAAGCACCGAATGTAATTGAGCTCCTTCAACATATGTACATGTCTGACCATCCCAACAGGCATCCCTTGGACAGCAGAAACTCTGCGTCTCTGTCGCGAAATAATTCCCACGTTCAGTCTGGCCAGAACTCCTTTTCTCGAGCTGCACTCCATCAATCGCAAGCTCTCCACTAAAACGTATACTTACATCCCCATCATGTGCTCTACCATGGACTTCAACCCGTTGCCAATCACCTTCATCATTTTCTGCAGTGTCTATATCCTCACCATTCTCGACAAAAGAGAGGCTTCCGGACCCTTGTATCCATGCAGAGAATATGTATTCTCCATCTTCAATTTTGGTGCCGTTGGGATTTCTGAAGCTAACAACTTCATCAACTCCAGAAGAGCAATACAAATAACTCCTACCCAATCTGAAATCATTTTGTGCTTCATCAGGGGTGGTGAATGCTCCAGGAGCAGATCTTATCTCACAACCTTCCACGGCGAAAGATCCGCCATGTTCAAAGCTAGAATCTTCTATAAAGTTTGGAGAAGATGAAAGCGAATCCCTCATGCTGTTTTGATTGCTATCTGGGTCTTCTGCCGTGAGCCAGATTCCTTCTGGTGAGCAAACATGATTTCCTCTTATATCTGTGCAATGCTTCACAAGATCATTATCAGGGAATAAGTATGAATCGTTTTTCGAATTTGTAACATCAGACAGGGGATTGTCATATGTCTTGTTCTCACACGCCAATAATTGACCTCCTTCGGAGACCACCACGGGCCTTGGCACCAATATCATGTTGTTGATAATTATTCTATCGTCTCTCCCATAATTATTGAAAGTGAAGTTCAGTTTATGATAACCAGACTCTTCCATCACAATCTCTGTAAACATGGTTCTTTCAGGGTTGCTTGAAAAGAAGCTAGAATCTATCTCGGCCCTGAGATAACTTGGTAGAGGTTCCTCAAGCACCAAGTCCTCATATTCACCATCCTCAACGTACTTTATCCGAGGATACGCAGTATAGTCTGAGAAATCCATTAAAGCATCAGCGGTGCTATCATCCGTTTCGACAACAAGTATGTATGGGATACCGCTGTCGAGGAAGAAGGCATTCTTTGTCTCTATAGTCACCTTGTCATAATCAGACAACAGACCATATTCAGAATGGTTATTCAAGTGAATGTAGTTTCCATCCTGGAAAATCTCATCATAGAAATTGCGACTTTCATCATGCATGAATGCATTTCTGAGATCCTCAAGATTATATTCCCACCCAATCAATATTTCTCCATCTGTCCTTAAAGGATGGCGAGGTCGCAATCTTAGTATATTATATGGTTCTGTCCCCTGATTACCATCCATATAGTTACCTTTTGCAATCCTATTAATAGTTGAGCCATCCAATATACCTTTATTGTTCCAACAAGCCCTAGGTACTTCTTCAGGAGATAAAAGTCGTGTAGGGTCATGGAACCTGTCGGGCTCTTCATCAAAAATTCTAGCAGGACCACAGCACGCACTAGCAGTACGCCAGTAACGATCCAGAGGCTCATATGAATGATCTCCATAAACTTCAGTAAGATCAACACGATCACAAGTGAAATCTAGTATTGTATAATCTGAGAAATCGCCAGATGAAGCATGTGCTATGTAAGGCATGAACACAAGTAATGATATCAAAAAAATGCTATAAATCGTCCGCATTTTAATTCTAGGTTCCATTAATCATCACTCTTCCTTGATTCCCAATAATATCCAAGATATAGTTGCTGGAAAAACCTTGTAATGGCATCTTTCTCTTCAGTTGTTTCCGCAGAGTCACGGTTCACTTCGAAATTATATTCAGAATAAGTGCTCTTTGTGCACCAGTTATCATAACAGAAAGAATCTCGGTGTTCACCCGACAAAACCGCTTCTTTGATATCTTCATAACTGCCACTAATTTCTACAGTATCATGAACTGGACCGGGTCCGCCACTTCCAGAACAGAGATGAATAGTATTTCTATAATAATCCCGTGTAGCAGTAACAGTTTCTGTAGTTGTAAATGGACCCTCTTGTACTTCTATTTCTTTTTCATACTCTTCTGTAAATGTTGATCTTGAAGCATGGATAGGCATCCTATCTCTTAGTGTACTTCCTATATCTCTAGAACTTGTTGATAAATTAACATTACCTGAAGACACACACTCGTTGCTTTTCAATACTTTCCCATAAGGAGCATTATATGTCCCTTTTGTACCTCTATGCCTTAAACATGAGGTTCCATCATCACCACCACCATCACACCCCAGATAATACTTTGTGCCGCGGCAGAATCCAGAGTCTGAGGCAATCCTCTCACCCCTGTTGTCATCCTCATCAGCAACCTTTATCGAGAAATCTTGAGAACAAGTAGCGCCTTCTGTGAAAACTCTGCCCGCTGGAACATTTCTTACACCGCCGCCCGTAGCATAGTCTTGACAATCAGATGCATCATTACCGGCCCTTGCCCCCATTGGAATACTATCGGGTCCGTCAGGATAGTGTATTGTGCCTTTACAGCCCATATAATAGACATCTGCATAACAATTATTTGCACCATAGCTGTAATATACGCCAATGTTATGCTCCTCATTCGCGTCAATAAATTCACCACCATGACAAACTTGCGCCTCATTACCCACAGCATATTCTATCTCTGTCGTTGCAGAATCTTCTCCAGTACACACAGTCTTCTCTACTAAGCAAGACGATAAGCATCTTGAATCAACAGCCACATCTTTAATATTTCCATCTGCATCACAACACACATCCGCAGGGTTACAAGAGGTATCTGGATTATAATCTATAGACCTGAACTCAGAGATGCTGTCGTGCGAGACAAAACCAGATTGCTCAGTGCAATACCATAATTTTTCGCGCCCGTCTTCTTCACCAAACTTGTTGACAAAAATCTCTCCCGGCTCCAGAACAAGACTGTTATAGCTAGTTCCACTTTTGTCTTCAATGTTCTCACCCCTGCCTTGGCATAGTGCAATCACTGTCTGGGATAAATCATCATCTTTCCTTGATTCGTATCTACCGTCCCCTCTAGCAGACAACTTATAACCTTGACCGCACGCAAAACCTATATTGCGATATCTCCAGACATCGTTTGAAGCTAGAGTCTCCACAAAATCAGTATCTGTGTTTTCCCACCTTCCATCTGGATCGCATGCAATGATATGTCCATGCCCGCTTGTAGCAACAACATAAGAGAAGGAATCATAGTCCTGCTTTCCAGACTCTACACCATTAAACGAGAGACCTTCTGCAATCTTTTCTCTGCGCCTCATCTCGTCAGGATCATCAACAGACAAGTAATTACCTGCAGAGTCTATGCCCCAAACCCAAAAATCATCTCTGTTCGAAACGGTATAAACGCCCAGTTCAGTGCCAGGGCTAGCATCAACCCACCCAAATTTTCCATCTTCCGATGCTGTGCAAATAAAAGACTTGTAATTGTTGTGGACATCTATGAAGACCCTGCCTGGATCATCGAACTTATCACCACAACAAGTTCCCATCCAATGGTAAAGCTCTCCCACCTCAACAGCCCTTCCATCTGCACTTTCCCTAAATTCATCGTATCTCTGAAGATAGTTTATGGCGGCTCCACATCCACTCTCAGAAGAATCTCCATCAGAGTAATACATACCACCGCGACAAAACCCTAAACTGATCCATTCTGTTTTTTCCTGTTGACTAAGATCTTCACATATGCTTTTGTCGTCTCCAAACTTAGTGGTAAGATCTCCTTGGCTTGCGTAGTTCAAAATCCACCGTGCCTCAACAGGACCGTCGCCCACTTCACAGAATTCATGTTCTGCACCTTCATTAACTCCCCCTAAATCTAACTCATAAGGCCAAAAGCCACCTGCATCATTACGATGGCCAGGACAAAAACCTTCAACAATAGAAAAATCTTGCACGAAAATGTCGTCGTCATCATCATATGTTTCGGAGTCATACCTAAGCGTCCCCTGATCATCAATATATTGATTTAAAATCACCTTGAACTCCAATTCTAACTGCGGACATGAGCTATCGCAATCTCCTACACCATAAGCCGAAGGCAAAACTATAAGTGAAAGTATAAATAAATACATTATTAACAACATCCAGACGCGCCTCATTAACCCTTTTTATATGTCAGCCATTTATATATTTTTCTGGAATTTCCCACACTAAGACCATGCAAAGTGTTTTTTTGAAATAATTAACTCAAAAGCCCACATAATAGAAAATAAACGAGAAAGATATATATTATCGTAAACCCAAAATCACGCAGGCTTACATCCTTCATATTCTGTATCAGGATTGTTGTAGTTGCATACCTCATAATGAGTTTTCTCTTCAAGATAGCTCACATCATAGCAGCACATATCATCAGAAGGATTATTCTTACATTCTTCTCCCCCTTTGTACGCGAAATTGCCAGGGCATACCCTAACACCACAATCAAAAGTGCAATATGAATCATATATAGACCTCGGGCCGTGCGATGAAAACCCAGAACCCGGCTCCTTGTCATGACAATCAAGTGCGACAGAATTGTCCTCATGTCGCCAGCATACATTGGAATCCTCAAGGGTGCATGATTCTCCACATATTGTTGCGAAATATGGATGCTCGCCACCATCTACCCTCACCTCTCCAGCAGAATCTCTGGCATAGTTCCCTATGAGCACGTTATGGCAATCGTATGACGCCTCGCACCCCATGAGCTCATCATGGATACAACGCTTCCTTCCCCCTGATTCCGTACGATCAATCACCTGGCCTTCATGGTTACATTGGTCGCGGACTGCTGGATTCTCACCATAGGCACAGCTATCCAAGACATCACCTGAGCGTTTACCATCACATAGAGGACTGCAGTTCAAACAATCACTGTCAGGATTCTCTTCAGGATCATCGCACCTAAATCTGAGGTCATCACTGGCCTGGACTGCTGCGCATTCTGTACCACACACATCTGGATAATATGGTCGCCCAGATGGTGCTTTTGTGCATGTGCCCGTATGTTCTCCGATCTCAAGACCATCACATACCTCGGGGACATCACCACCACATTCGCTTATGCACCTGCAATCAATTGCATAATCACATTTTCCATCATTACAGGCGGCTCTACATGCCATTATCCCAAGTTCTCTCTCTTCCTCATCAATCGCTATATAATTATCCGGATCATACATTCCACGTCCACTCCCGTCAAACGCCACCACACACGCAAAACGTGGATTGCACACATACGGACGATCAGACTCGTCATCATCACCATAGAAAGCGGACTGGAAATTGCTCATATATGTATCCTTGTCATCATAATCATAATAGATAGTGATATTATTGCTAACAGGTTCCCCGAAGTCGCCACAACCTACGCAATCCCTTCCATTTATCACGTCGGTGCTCGGCAATTCCTCATATATTTCATATTCTGTAGATCCATCATCATCTTCATGGTAATTCCCTCTTCCATCTATGCATTGTACAGAAGTACTCTTCATATAGAAGTTGTTGGATATGACATCCTCGCGCGAAGGGTCTCCACAGAATAGCTGCTCACGTTCATAAGCAGTGTGACCGCTCCCG
>CAZTTX010000002.1:0-15790 GCA_964616085.1 uncultured Methanosarcinales archaeon | reverse complement strand
CGAAGGGTCTCCACAGAATAGCTGCTCACGTTCATAAGCAGTGTGACCGCTCCCGAGATATCTGAAATCATCACCACAGCATCTGTTGGTCTGGAGGAACATGTTGTCGCCAGCGACCCCTTCCTCATCGACATGGGGTATGCATTCTGATACACGGACATCAATGGGTATTCCGGGACTCCCGTCTGGTTCGAATGTGATTTTATAATTGTTGTTCACACCCAAGCAAGTATCCATCTTATCTTTGATATCTTCTATAGGTATATCAAAATCATCATCGCATCTGGTCCATCCGGGGAAGACAATACAACTTGAAGAGATATCTTCTTTTGTACAAGAGTCATCCCCACCATCACCCACTGTCCATGTTCCCCTCCCCGAAAAGCCCTGGCCTGTCCTGAGCTTTATTGGGTCCTCAAGAGTGATCCGTGGAATCTCACCTTTAGTGCTATGCATGTGTGTCATGTCAAACCCTGAATAATCATAATAGAATTCAACGCTCGGTTCATATCTCAACTCGGCATCTTGACTAACGCACACTCGAACATTCTGGGAATTCCTGTATTGACCATCGGATATCACAACCTCTATCCGTTCCACATAATCTTGCTCACGTCTTGTCATGTTCTTATAGATGGTATCACCATCCATCGACCAACCTTCCGCATTAGTTATTTCTAAGTTTTCTGCCGTGAAAGTGTCTCCCCAATCGTGTTTATGATCCTCATTGAAACTTAGCTCTATTTGATCATAATGGTCGGGGTCAGCATATTCTGGAGTGATGGTCACATTTGTCCCTGGGGGCACTTCCACTTCACAGTGTATATTATCTTGCGCATAATTAATCTCGCTCAATACCGGCTTTCTATTCCCTATGGCAAAACGGAACTCATACGGTTCTCCACCCATTGTGAAGTCCACATGACGGATTATGAAAAGATCATCCTTGAATACCTGGTTCACCTTGTGCTCAATCTCGTAATCTAATCTGTTCAAGGATATTATAGATTCTGCTTTTTTCTCAATATCATTATGTATGTCGTTCCAATCCTCATAGACTGCACTCCCCGGACCAACAATCAGCTCATTGAACATCCTCATGAAATCTATGTCGATCGCGTGCCCATGCGAAGAGGTGGTCATAGACTCCGCATCACTCACCCTTACAACAAGAGGTATATCGACTGAGAATGATACAGAGCTTGAGCCGAAGGATACAGATGTCTCAATGCGCTCTTCCGAGATGTCTGCAGAATCTATCTCAAACATCTCATAGAAGAATGAACCATCAATGCATTCTGATACGAGTTCGGATACCCTATATTGTAGCTGCTGTCTTATCGAATTCCTACCGAAACCTAGCGATATTGGTGCCCTGTGGCCATAATTGCAGCTCTCTAACTGTGTCTCGTTGCTGAGAGAGAATGCACAATAGTGCCTTCCTGGATCCTGACTTCCAAATAGACTATCACCAGTCCCACCACAATCTGTGCCAAAGAGAGGACAAGGATATATAGGATTTATATCGAAAGAGCTTTTCGAGAGCAAGTATGCTGCCTTGTGCTCTATGCCACCATCCATATAAGTCATGAATTCTATGTCTGCATTCAAGTTAGTGTCATTGCCCGGAGCTGTTATGTTTGGGAAGAAGCCTCCATACATAGATATTTCTTTGAACGCCCTGTTCGCAGAATCACTGACACAGCTCGCAAGATATGACCTGACGCTTGTGCTGTCCATCAGGGCACTTGCAACACTGTCTGCCTGTTCCTGGTTAGCCTGCCTAGTCTGTTGTGCCGCGAAAGCCATCACTATCGCGACAAAGATGAACATTATGAATCCTACTAGCAAGAACATGGCCATCTGAGCCTTCTTCATGATTGATTAGCAGGCAATCTCATATTTAAATATTAGCCTGAGTATCTATAAGAACATTTCAACCGAACCACGAGCCCAATCCTGCCTGGACTTCTTTCTCACGGCCGAATATGGATTCAAACTGCTCCTTGACCAACTCGAGCGACTGTGTCAGGTATGGCTCAACATCATAATTATTCGCAAGACTGATGGAAGGCTCAAGATACTTGCTCACAGAACCTTGTGATATCGTGAATATTATCTTACCGTTACAGTATGGACATACTCCTTTTATCGGTGGCCGTCTGAATTTCTCATTGCATTTCACACACCTGAATTGCTGCATAGAATATTTCCTCAGATTGCCTTTCAGGTCTTTCATGAAATGCTTCTCTATGACCAAACGTGCCACATCGCTTGGGTCGACAGCCCTTATCTTCTTCGAGAGTTCCATCTGACTCTTCAGCTTATCTTCCATAGAAGGCAATGTCTTGTAAGCTGAGCATAACACACCAGAGTTATAGTTGGAAGTATCGTGAGTGAAACCATAACCTTCATATTGCCTTTCCTTTCCAAGATGCTTTATGACCATATCCACCTTGACATCCCATGGCATCTTCTGCTCCATGGCACCTTCATATAATTCTAGAGGATACTCCCAAGCAGTATCTAGGTCGAAGAGCATGTCGTCTACTTCTGCAGGTATGATCTCTTGTGTTATGACAAGAGGAGCATCCATAGTGCTCCCACGTGTAGTAGGCAAGTACTTCTTAGAGAAATTGAGGAACGCATCCATGAGCAAGAAGAAAGAGGATTCGTCACCATCACAGTCTCGTCTCATGGCCGCATGAAGCATGGGATGCGCCAAGAATGCCTGACTCTTCGAGAAGCCGATTATCCTTGAGATTATTCCAGCGCTTGTGTGAGGAGCCAAACCCACGATGGTCGTCCCGACCAAGTCTTCCCGGCATTTGAAGTTATAGAATGGCGGTAGTCCATAGAGTTTCTCAAGAAGCTCGTCTATGAATTTGCCCGTCCTGTAAACAATCTTGTCTGATGGCTCTTCGCTCGAGTCTGGACAGCAGGGTATGATTACATCCTGTGGTTTAAGCTCAAGTATCTGATTCTTATCATGGAGCTCAACTCCATATATATCTTTTATATATCCTATCTCTCTCAATTTTTCCACGGATACGTATATCTCTTTCGGCTTGAAATGAGTCACAGGCAGCTCGGAACAATCATACCTTATGGTGCCATCTTTGTTGACGAATATATTGTACTTTGCGCGAAGTATCCCTTTTATGAGATGCTCAGGTATATGATCGCGTGAGAAGGTCCCTTGCACCCCTTTGATAAGATCAGGATACACCTTAGTACCGAGTTTCTTCAAGAAGCGATCAAAATAGTATCTGATGTCTATCTCCTGACGCATATGTGTGGAAACGCGCAAGTGTTTTGTCCGATCCTCTTCCTTCTTGTTCTTCTCCACTATCTTCTTGCCTTCTTCCTCAGAGATATATCCTTTGTCTGTGATGTACATCTTCTGTGTAGGCTTATCTGTCTCTTCACACACAGAGAATATGGTGTATTTTCCAGTATGTGGAGAGAAGTATACAGGAAAATCAGATGTGATTTTGCCAGCGTCTAGCGCAGACTGGAAGCTCCTGTACACGCCTCCTTCGGCACCAACAGGAAAAAGCACATGAGGGCTGCCCTTGAGTTTCCTATGCTTTGCCTTCTCAGGACGTCCAAGACGTGCACCGATGAATGTGCCTGACTTGTCATTGATGTTAATACCAGATAACTGGTTAACTAGCGACAATACATCAGATTCCTGGTCAGAGTCCATTACACCAATCACATCCTGTAATGAGCGCCGCCCTATCCCTAATGAATGATACAATGATGCAGCCCAATCTTTTTCTATTATGATATATTCGTTGTTCTGGATATAATGTGGTATTCCAAGATGTTCAAGCGTCTCTTTCTCTTTTGACATCTGGAGTATGAGTCGTGAAATTCGACCATCATCATCTTTCACTATCTTTCCTCTATGTATCGCATCCACAAGATTTAGCAGCATGTCCCTTGTGAGCGATTTCCAGAATAATGTGTATCTTGGATGCATAGGAACATCATAAGTCTCTGAAAGCTTAAAGGCCACATCAAAAGAAGGTATCTCTCTCATGGGATCCTTCAGTAACCTATCAAAAAAATCAGGATCAACATCGGTACTGGAAGACAGTTTTGAGACATCAACATCACCATCTTTCTCTATTGCTTTCTTCTTCAGATCCTGTATCCACCACTCTTCACAATATCCTGCAGGAATAAGGCTATGTGCCCTGTTGAAGAAGTCACCATAAGAGATGAGCACATCGCCGTTGTATATTATCTTCTCTATCCTGTTCTTCAGTTCGCGTGATTGTTTTACACTTTCTATCCTGACAACACTACCATCATCCAACCTCACTATAGGGCCTTCAATCGTGTCGCATGATGAGTATGCCCCTGCTTTCCCAGGACGCTCGGTCTTGCACTGAGTACCTATGGCGATGAACCTGTTCATTATCTCCATTGTTGCAGGATGTATTGACTGTGCGGAGAAGCCAGAAAATCTTGATCTTCCATACCTCAACCTGAACCCACCTTCCCGCAGAGGATGACCAAAGACAGGTCTCCCTGCAACAAGGTCAGATATATATGTATAATCTGGCTTTATCTTCTTTTCATCACCTTCTTTTTTATCTTCCTTTTTTCCTCCCTTAGCTTTCATCTCTTTCTGGATACTGTTGAACTTTTCCAAAATGTCCCATTGCTCCATCTCCATCTCATGTCCCCATTTCGAAAGCTGCTTCCAGAGTTTCTGTGATTTCAAGGGTATGCAACTAGACAATATAAGACACATTCCGCCTCGGATGTTGTTTGTTGGAATTCTTTCCAGATTCTTGAAATTGGAGACCTCAATCTTCTCTGTGGGATCGCCCCCTATCTCTACAGGGAGGTGCTCGCATAAGAACTCAAGCTCTTCTCTTGAAGGCACATACTGTAAGTTAGTAACCCTCTCATGATAGTCCATGACTTCCGCGTAGAATCTTTTGATCTCTGTGTCATCAGGGTCATACTCATCATATCCCATCTTTTTCCTTACATAATCTGATATAAGTACAGAGACTGCAGCCGCTGTACCACCAGCGTTCCTTATCGGTCCGGAGAAGTTGAGACAGAGATAATCTTTCCCATCCCGCCTTTTCTTGACATCGATATGAGTGAATCCTTCAAGTGGTGAACTTACAACACCAACTGTGACATAGGCGAAGCCCATCCTTATCCCGACTTCCATGGCTTGTACTTTGTCAGTGAATGAACAATATTTTTCTGTAGCAATCTCATGCGCTATCTTCATTGCCACTCGCCAATCTCCAGCACCATATTCCTTCTCGAGCTCTTCTATACGTTTAACTGCATCATCAGTCTCTGCCAACTGAGGCGCGACCACAGAGATAAGACCAACAACACGCTCAGCCATGCTGTTCGCCATTTTTATCTCTACATCGCGGACAGGATCATACCCTTTCGCTCTTGCCTCCTTAGCCGCTTCAAGGCATCTTTTTGTGTTCTCATCAAGACGCCTGAAATAATCAGCTATGTCTTCAGAGTATGCCGTCAGATTCATCACCCTTTATCTTCATCACTTCCATCTTCCTCTTTCCTATTGAAATTAAGAATCTTCATCTTCCTTGTCTTCATGCTCATCAGGATAGCTCTGGCAGGTTGAGGCTCAAGCCCCACTTTCTCCTGGTAGTCTGTCATTGAAAGCCATGTAGAGCAGTTCAATATGGTCACGTTCCTATACATGTCTGCCATTGTCCTATGTATGTGTCCAGTGACTAGCACATCGGGCACTTGAGAGATCAAAAGTGCGTCGTGGGAATCAGGAACATATTGTAAGGCATTGTGTGTTATCCCAAGGTGTCTTCTCTGTAAGTAGAACCTCAATATCAAGTCAGCTCTGGTCATCCCTCCATTATCACGTATAGAAGGTATTGTCTCGGCATAATATGTGAAACTATAACCATGGTATAAGAGCAGATCCAATCCACTGAAGCCTTCACAGCTTCCTATATTCACTATGCTAGGGCTGCTCAATACATGGACTTCAGGCATGTCGTATGCTTCTTTCAGATATTTCTCAGGTATAGGTGGCTGAGGATCTGCTATGCGTACTGCATCGTGATTCCCGGGTATGAGGATTTTCTTCATCCCTTTAGGGAACTTCTTAAGCTCTTGCATGAATATATCATACTGAGAATAAAGATCTTTTGTCGTGAGATCATTCTCCTGCCCAGGATATGTTCCTATGCCTTCAACAAGATCGCCTCCAATGACAAGATACTTTATCTTGCTTATTATGTCCTTATGCTTATCGCTTCCTATCTCTCCAGAAATCCATCTGACAAACCTATTCCATTCCTCCCACATAAAATATTTTGATCCGAAATGAAGATCGCTTATGAAGAGCACATATTCATCTTTAGGTGATTTCTTCAGCTCCTTACTCAAAGGCACATCTGGAAAAAGTATATTGTTGGCGAATACCACATTGTCACCCATCATACCAGTAACACCAACGACCTCATCATATACTATATCATTAGCAATTGTGAATAAGTCCTGGTTGTTCTTGGTAACTATGACTTTTATCAAGCCTGTGTCATCCTCAAGCGTCAACACAATATTCCCGTTGGCTGTTTCGGATCTGTCGCTAACCATACCTACAAAAGCCACAGATTCCTTCTGTTGTTTCTTAGATAACCTAGATATGGAAAGTATCCCATCCATCTCTTTGCGTGCTCTCAACATGTTCATTATAGAATAATATCTGCGCTTGAAGAGCTGAGCAAAATCAGACACCTCTCTTTTCTTAGGACTTCCCTTGTAATTGTATATGACTTTCACAGGACTTTCGTCCTCTTCCTCTAGTTCATAATGTTTCTCTTCCTCTTTTGGCCTCATATCATCTGTCTCTTTCTTAGGGAGCTCGGTTATGTTCCAATCATATCCTTTCCTGTCTATCTCTCCATTACTTATGGTATCATAGAAGTCATCATCAAGTATCAATGTGTTGTCCTTCTCGAGTCTTGATATAGCGCGCTCATCTTCAATGCCCTCAACAGTATCCAACCTATCCAGAATCTCTTCTGTGACAAGTATGTCTTTCGACATCAATGTCTGTATTATCCTCTTCTTTAATCCTGCTTGTGCCATGATGAATTCACTTATCTTGATATTGATGTATCATATGCCTAAGCTCTCCCCAAGCATATCCCTCAGCTTCGGAAATAGATCTTGCGGCACTGAAAGAGATATCTTCCTTGTCCTTCCGTATCTTCCTTTCGACAGCACTTGTGTATTTATTATACCTAATGTATCCATCTCTGCTATGATATCAGATATCCTCCGCATAGTCAACGGTCTTAAGGAAGATTTCTGGCACACCATCTTATAGGCCTCATATATATCTCCAGTGAAGAACATCTCACCACTATTGGTGACAGAAAGTATGGAATAGAGTGCTGCTTGTGACTGTTTTGGTTGTGACTTCACTATATCAACAACCTTATCCTTCTCTATCTTCTTCTCAGATATGTCTATATGCTCAATCTTTATCTTATCCTCATTATTACGCTCACAAATCTCTCCTGCAACTCTTAGAAGATCTAGAGCACGCCTTGCATCCCCATGGTCCCTTGCAGCATAGGCTGCACATTTCTCGATTACACCATCCTCTATGCATCCCTCATTGAAAGCCAGACTCGACCTCCCATTCAGTATATGCTGGAGCTGCATGGCATTGTAAGGAGAAAATGTGACATCCTCCTCGTTCAATGAGCTCTTCACTCTCGGTTCAAGATTGTTCGCGAAAGTCATGTCATTCGATATGCCCACAAGACATATCTGCGATCTTTCAAGCTCAGAGTTAATCCTAGTAAGGCTATACAATATATCATCACCAATCTTCAGGACGAGTTCATCTATCTCATCAAGTATCAACACCAGTGTCATCTCTTTTCTATCCAGCTTCTTCTGGAACACAGAATATATCTCGTTAGTCGCAAGACCTGTCTTAGGAACATCCTCTCCGATCATCTTACAAAGTTCTGCAATCAACCGATATTCAGTATCTGTTATCTTCCTCAGCTTGCAGTTCACATAGAATATTTTCAGAGGTATGTTATTTTCTTCAGCTACATACTCAAGCTCTGATTTTATCTTCTTCAACACTAAAGTCTTTCCAGTTCCTGTCTTTCCATATACAAAGATGTTAGAAGGTAGCTCATTCCTCAATACAGGAGCCAGCATTGATGAAAGTTGCCTGATCTCATCCTCTCTGTGCATAATAGCATCAGGTATGTAAGAGGCCTGCAGAGACTTCTTATTCTTGAATATCGAATTAGAGTTTATATAGGTCTTGAAGTATTCACCTAGCATATTATCTTTCATACATGACCCCCAAAATTTCCAGATGAAGATGAGGTTAATATATTTTTCTGTCACTACACACCCCTTCGTTTCCTGTGGAAATAAGATTAAGAAAAAAAGAGCTTTAATCAACTGTTGATATCACAAGAAAAGATATCTCTTTTCTATATTTTCTTTCTCTTTCTCCTAAAAAAATAATTTTATTTTCATATTTCAGAAAGTGCTTCTTTATTTTCTCATTTTCTGTATTATTATTATTATTTTCTATATAGAAAATAAATATATATAATATATAGTTTATACTATATAGAATAATAAGATAATACAATGATTGATGTTGAAATGTTAGTATAGAATATCTGTTAGATTTAGATAAGGTTCAGAAATTTATCTAAAATAAAAATTATATTAAAAAATGAATTATCCTATAAAATCTTGCATACATCCTTTTATGTGGTTTATTCAAAGATAAAGACATATCATATTCAATGAAAGAATTTCTTTAATTGATGAAAAAGGATCATAACCCAAATAATCCATCTAGGATAGGACATCCTGCAAAATAAAATGTTCCACAGGAAATAAAGGGGTGTACCTATAGGAGTTTTATCCTTCCAGGACGTATCTCAAAGAGGTCACCCTGTTCGAGCATCCTTTGTATTGAATCTTTCGGATCAGATATGTTAAGGTTGATCAATTCTCTCTCTACTACAGAAATGTCTACACCATCTCCAGAATCTTTCTTCTCGATGATAGATCTTGTAATCTCATATAGGTCTTCCACACCATCTTCTTTCTTCATCTCATTATCTGTAACATCCTCATGTTCGGCATGATTGATATTTATCTTGTATCCTTCTTCTGCCTGTCTTTCTATCTCTCCTTTCCTGAACCTCAACCATGCAAGATTATCCAATGAGTTCACGATTTCAGCAGCTATGTATAGGTCTCTATCAAACTCTCTGGGTCTACCTATTACAATCACTCCATCTCCTTCTTTTATCCCTTTCTCATGGATTACATCTTTGTTCATAGCAAAATTGAGATTTACTTGGATGGGCCCTGTGCCATCATCTATTATTATGGAAGACATATTATCAGACAACGATACAAGAATACCTATGATATTGACTCTTGAGACATCGCCGAAACGTGTCTTTACATAATTAGGGCTCCATTGTTCTTTATTCTCTACAAATGAGCCAGACCTCAACGATGCGATATCTATCTTGATTGCTGGCATCCTGTCATAGTTAGGGTTTTCCATCGTGCAATCCTATCATATCTTTGAGATGTGATCACGCTTAGGCTCGTATATGTCGCCAGAGCGTTTGAGCTTTTCTATAGAATCCATTACATTATCTTCGCTAATGCCCCTCTCCTTACCTATCCTTATCATCTCTTTCACAGGTATTGTTTTTCCTATCTCCTTCTCGAGCTCTGTTATCATATTCTTGACCTGAGCAATTCCTGATCTCTCTGAAGCCGAGATATTAGATGTTATCCTATCCAAATCTATCTTTCCTGTCTTTGGATCCATTCCCATCTGTGTAAGTGAGTAGTGGACAAGATCTATAGCCTTTTTCGCATCTTTTGAGGTTATGCTCTCTGAAAGTCGTATCTTCGCTGAAGCTTCACTCAGTCTTATCAGACCTTCCAACTGACGAGCAGATATAGGTATTGATTTCACTCCATCCTCTTCTGATCCAGAACCACGCATCTTCACATAATAATTTTGTATCTCTTCTATGGCCTCATCAGTAAGCACTGGTTTTATTGATTTGGCGTATGCAATATATTTGCGTAAGAAGTCAGTATCGAGCTCTTGCCTTTTCTTTATGTCCAATGTATGCTCTTTATGCCTGTGAAGGATGAATCCTGCAAGCTCAGAATCCTTGTCTTTGTTTGGCATATCTCTAAATGGGAATATTAGGTCAAACCTGTTCAGCAATGTAGAGGGAAGCTCAATCTGTTTTGCAAGCATCTCGTAAGGGTCAAACCTTCCCCATTTTGGATTAGCTGCTGCTAGGACCGTTGTTTCACATACCAATGTAGCTTGTATGTTAGCTTTCGATATGCTCACAGTCTGCTGTTCAAGCGCCTCGTGCATAGCACTCATATCTTCTTTGGTCATCTTATCAAGCTCATCAATGAATACCATACCTTTGTTGGAAAGTACCAAAGCTCCCGCTTCCAATGACCAACCATTCATGAACTCATCTTTCACTACAGATGCAGTAAGGCCTGCACCAGAAGCACCCTTTCCTGACACAAACTTTCCCTTTGGTGCTATCATAGACATTCTTTTGAGGAGCTGTGATTTTCCAGATCCAGGATCTCCAATAAGGAGTATGTGCATATCACCTCTCGAAGTGATATCGCCTTTCCTTATCTTCTTCAGACCCCCCACCATCTGGAGTATGAGGGCTTGCTTTATGTAATCATGACCGTATATGTTTGGTGCTGCGGATTCTACAATCCTTTTCATGAGATCCTTGTCTTTAGCTAGTTCTCTTATCTCTTCTATCTCTTCCTCGCTGATGTTGATTTCTGAGAACTGCTCTTCCACAGTATGGATATAATTGGCCTCAATCATTATCTCGAATCTTGTAGATTGGCCCCCAGTCCTCAATGTGACAGGTATCTCCTTAAGCACCCCAGTTATCATGACTTTTGTGCCTGGATTTGTTTTTCTCTCAGTGATGGGTGAGACAAGGTCCTCCTTCAGCAGGACATTGATCCTTTTCGGCTGCTCACCGCCTTCGAGTGCTTCTGGAGATTCTTCAAGGACCATTCCTTGAGCATCCACGAAAGTCTTGTCAACCAATCTGAATTTGCCTTTTCTTCCACACCCACATCTTGAAGGCTCTCTGAATTTCTCATCAAGCTGCGCCACAGATATCTCATGACCACAAGATGGGCATTCGAATTTGGCCATGGTCACTTGCGGTCGCACATCTGACTTTTGGCGGACTATGCCATTGAGCTCTACAAATTTTCCTATATGTGTGCTCCTCAGGTTCTTCACTTCAACAACTTGCGAACCTGGCAGGCCATAGAAGCGTATCCTGAAATTCTCTACCTTACGCTTATCCACAGGGAGATCTATATTCTTCAAGGCCATCTCTGCAGCCTTTATTGAATCTTCGGGACTCTCCAGAATCAGCTCTGAAAGTTCAGGATCATACCTCGCGATGTCTGGATGCTTGATGTGGATGAAGAAGAATCCTCTGCTGATATTGTTCATGATGGCAGTATAATAGTTTTCTTCAAGAAATTCCTGGAATTTGTTAATCTGCTCAGCCGCGTCCATGTTCCCCCCATTACAAGGTTTGCCAATCTGTTTATATATTTTTTTAGGGTCTAAAAAATCAATCTCGCAGATATCTAAAAAGGACACATAACGCATGTTTTTTAAATGAGCGTTTATTCTACCGAAAAATGACTTCACGGTTGAAAGAATGGGCAATTGGCCATTTACGGCATAAAGATATCTTCCACAAGAAGCTTAAGGACATAGAAGATACTGAGAGTGGATTCATAGCACACTTCAAGGATAAGGATGAACATTACATAATACAAGAGACTCTTGATTTCAATGATATCCCAAAAGATAATCATGTCTCTTTCGTGACATTGAATACCCAGAAAAATTTCAGCAAGCTCCTCTCTGAGTGGAAGATACTCATCTCTTTTCCAAACCTCAGGATAATCTTTGTTGAGAAGATCTCAAATGGAAGACATTGGACTGTCAGCCCATACATCCATGACAAGATTTCCGATAAATCTTCTCTGAAATCTGGCCTGAAGACATTATTTGATAATGCTAAGAATGAGTAAGTTCTGGGATCACATCATCCGTTAGGATTCCAGCACTCGTTGCATCTGGCCTCGTATGCTTCAATACCGCCCACTTCAACAACATCTTTCTTTCCATGCTTGTAGTATGTTTTTGTGGCATGAATATCTCCGCACGCGGTACAGACCGCATCCAACGTCATCAGATCATCAGTAAGAGCCATCAATGTGCCTATGTGGTCCTTATAGACCCCTTCTCCATCTTGGAATGGGAATGGCTCGCCTTCAGATGTCTGATTGAGCCCTTCATAGAATACATTGATACCTTTATCTTTCATGTACTTTATCACATCTATCACTCCAGAATCTGTGAAGATTACTTCAGAAATGTATATTGAATCAGGAGTTTTAGCCATAGAATCTATGTATTCTTTAATCTCGTACGACCCCTCAAAGAGGACTGCTTCAAGTCTGTTTCCAGAATGTGTCATTATCTCTTCATTCTCTGTGTATCGGTCATCTTTCCTTGGTCTGAAGGCCACAATAGGATAATCATCAAGGACACCTTTATTCTTCAAGGCAATCTCTCTCCTCTCTATAAGCCTCATTATCTCAGTACTTTTCCCAGAAAACATAGGACCTACCCTGCCTGTAATCATTCCACGACTCCGATCGCAAGGTATCTTGTCTTCTATCCCCATACTTTGTTTAAATCGTAGAATCTGTATATAATGATTTCCGTACTTCAGGCTAGAAAAAGCAGAAATAACATAGTGCCTAAAAACAAACACAAAAAAAAATCATTCCTCGTCATTAGGGTTGTAAGAAGGTACAGCAGATTTCGAAATAATCATTATATCACTGATGGCTTTAACCAGCTGATGCGGTACAATTACACCCTTTGCACTCCCGAGGACCTTATTCAGATAAGAATTCTTTGAAGCCTTCACTCTCCAGCCGAAGATATTGTTCTGAGTCACTATAGATTCCTCAACATCCCCAAAGTAATCCCCTGCATCGGTGAATACCTTCATATCGTAAGTCTCGGAAATCCTCTTCATCTTTAGCATATGACCACACTCCTATATCACGAGATAGAAAATGTCTTTATATATTTTTCTATGGTCTAGTCTCATGTGTCCAAGCGTTGTTCTTTAAGCTCTTTCTCGATGACCCTGTCCACAACTTTCTCATCTTCTCCAGAATCAACCAGCGATTTCTTTATCAGCTCTGGACTGTCACCACTCTCTATGCTCCGTCGCACAGATTCCCTTATTTTTTCCTCTGCAGCAGAATCTTCCTCAGGAGCTTCAATCTTGTCAGATATCTCTGCATCATTGCTCTCTTCAATAGCCTTAGCAATCTTGTCTTCTGGCATCTCAAGAAGATCGGAGACGGATGCTATATCTACGCTCATGTCATCAAGCTTCTTCTCCACTATGCTGTAATCTATAGAATTTCTCTCTTCTTTTATCTGATTTATCGTATTGTTCATCAGCTCATAAAGGTTTATATCTGCCTGATTTATGTTCTCTATGACTTCTCTCTGTTTTGTCACGACATCAAGGAGCTCTTTGATTTTTACTGTGAGGAGAACGTGCTTCTTTGTTTCCTTCTGGGCGAACTCCCTGAGGCGCTTCCTCAGTCTTTCCTCAGATAGTTTTTTCTCATTCTCTAGCATCTGTCTGACTTGCTTTACTTCTTGGTCTTTCGTCTCAAGCTGATGGGATAGCTTCTTAAGGTCGGATTGGAGATAATCTATTTCTGAGAATAACCTTACATTGGTCTCATCAATCACATTCTTCTCTTTCTTCAGCACAGAAACCTGCTCATTGAGTTTCTTTATTATCTCATCGCGTTCCCCAATCTTCGTAGGGAAGTCCTTCTTGTTCTTCTCTATAAGCTCTTTTAGGTGCTTAGTGTGTGCTTCTGCTTGTTCCTTCTCAGCGATAAGCTCATTTATCTGACGTTTGAGCTTTGCAATGATTTTAGAATCATTATCGTGGATTTCTTTATATCTAGGATCGTCTCCTGTGACCTTGCCTCTCATGATTTCTGTGAGTTCAGATATCTGCCTCTCGAGTCTATCAATCTTGTCCTCTTGCATTGCCTCTGACTCCTGCACATCATCCATAGGATTATTTCAGAAAGCTTCATTTAAATATTTTGTCAAGATGAGAATGTGGATTATCTCTTCTTCGCTATTGCACCTAGCTGTGTGGCGTATGCCAGAAATGCTTCAAGCTGCACATATTCATCAGAGCCTTCTACAATCCGGAACTCTGTCTGTGCACACTTATCAATCAGTTTGAGCTTGACCTTATCCTCAGCATCAATCTCCATGACATTTTGCTGCATCTGTTTGATCACATCAAGTCCAGAAAGACCTTGATCGAGCAATGTCGAGAGCATGAGTTTGCGAGATTCCTCAAATCTACCAGACAATGCTTCACCCAATATCTTCTTTATCTCTTCAGGTCTTGCTACAGAGGCGAGCGAGAATACTGCACTCTCATCTATCCTGTCGGAAAGTGCAGAACACGATTGCATTAGGTTCTTCAATCGCCTGCAATCTCCCTCAGAAGCCAGAAAAAGTGAGTCCTTACCATCTTGAGTGAGTTCAAGCGATTCCTTTTCAGCAATCTCATCGATGATCTTCATCATCCTGTCTTTCTGCAGTCTCCTGAATCTGAAAATCGCACAACGGCTTTGAATAGGATCAATAATCTTTGACGAGAAGTTACAGGAGAGTATGAACCTTGTGGTCTTAGTATAGTTCTCCATCGTTCTCCTAAGCGCCTGCTGCGCTTCTCTTGTGAGAGCATCACATTCATCAAGATATATTATCTTGAAAGGTATGTCAGCCAGAGATTTTGATTTCGCAAAATCCTTCACATTATTCCTTATTACATCAATTCCCCTCTCGTCAGAAGCATTGAGTTCAAGGAAATTATCGCGCCAGGAACCTCCATAAAGCTGCTTTGCTACAATCAATGCAAGCGTAGTCTTCCCTACACCGGCGGGTCCAGAGAATAGAAGGTGAGGCATGTTCTTACGCTCAATGAAACTCTTGATTTTTCCAGTGACGTGTTCTTGACCCTCAAACTCCTCGAACTTAGAAGGGCGATATTTCTCAGTCCATATTGCGCTATCGTTATTCCTGTCTCCTAGCATAATCACTCATACCTCAAAAGCGCAAGGGGAAAGAAACTGCGTTATCAGATAATGTCTTCTTCAGCAATGACCATGAAGTCTCCGACAGCTATGACCACGCTGAAAGGTATCAGCATATAACCGAACTTGTCTTTCTCAAGATCAAGCTTTTCTGTATACGCGGTAGGGTTCTTGACGACCATATGGATGAGCTCGCCCGACTTGGTCTCGAATATGATATCTCCAACCTCACCGAATCTCTTCCCGGTCTTGCTTACGATGGTCTTGCCCAGTAATTGTCGTGCGAACCTCTTCTCTGATGAATCTTCAGCCATGATTTACCCCTCAAAACAACTGGTTTGGAAGATATAGCTTATATATTTAAAGGTTTTGATTGTATGAAGGATGTGTTCAAGAGGAAGCAAAGACACTTTAGGAAAAGAGAAATCATAAATTTTATATACTTACTTTGGGCTGTCTGACGTGGGTTGGGCGG
>CAZTTX010000001.1:0-38909 GCA_964616085.1 uncultured Methanosarcinales archaeon | reverse complement strand
CAAGTTGAATTTCATTCAACTGTACAGACAAATCCTTCTGATTTGTCTTGTACCCCGGAGCTTGCTCCGTGGGATAACCCATTTTCAGATATTTTCTTTTTATTTTGATTTTGGGTAAATAAAAGAACTAGAGCTATATTTCAATAATGGTCTTCTCATCTTAAAATAAAGAAAAAAATCTTCACCACGTGCAAGAAGCACGTGATGAAGACCAAACATAGTTGCCTTCATTTATAACATCGGGGGTGGTAATAAAATGAAGGCAAGAAAGTCTCGTTTGAACTTAATTGTCTTCGTCTTGCCAGACCATGAGCTTATCTCACGATCTCTATGCCGAGCTCGTCGCTCATCTGGACCTCTTCGCTGGTAGGCTTCTTGTAGTCCACCTTTCCGAGTATCCATGGCGATTTCACACCGGTCACGATTGTCATCACAGTGAGCTTTCCTTTCATCTCATCGCTAACTCTTGCTCCCCATATGACATTAGCATCTTGGTCCATGGACTCAGTGACTAGCTCACCTATCTTGTTAATCTCATCAAGCGTGAGGTCTGTGCCGCCAGAGACCTGTATGATAGCGCCGGTTGCACCCTCATAGCTGATATCCAGTAGCGGATTCGAGAGAGCTCCTTTCACAGCCTCGTCTACCTTATTATTGGTGTCAGAAGCTCCTACGCCGATTGCAGCCACGCCTCCTTCGGTCATTATGGCCTTGACATCTGCGAAATCAAGGTTCACTAGCGACGGAATCGCGATCGTCTCTACAATCCCTTTGATCATAGTGGCAATGAGCTCGTTTGCTACAGCGAACGCTTGCTGTACTGGCAGGTTCCCTGCGATGGTCACTAGCCTGTTGTTGTCGATGACTATCACAGTATCGCAAGCCTGTCTGAGCTGCTTGAGGCCGAATTCTGCCTTGTCAACGCGTGCCCTTTCTATCTTGAAGGGCATGGTTACGGTACCGATCACAATCGCTCCGGTCTCTTTGCCGACCTGGGCGATCACAGGACAGGCTCCAGTACCGGTACCTCCTCCCATGCCTCCACAAACGAAGATCATGTCTGCCCCTCTCAGGGACTCTTTTATCTGTTGGAGGCTCTCTTGTGCTGCCTCGGCACCTTTCTCAGCATACCCGCCAGCACCGAGACCTCTGGTCACCTCTTTCCCTATCAGAAACTTCTTGTCAGCCTCAGTTATATTCAAGTGCTGCATATCGGTGTTACTCGCGATGATAGTGGCTCCCTTGATGCCTTTCTTGTAGAGCCAATTAACCATGTTGTTGCCTGCGCCACCCGTGCCGATGACTTTGATGTTGGCCTGGCCTACATCCATGTCTTGGTTCTGTTCTTGGTTAGATTGCTTGTCGATAACAAAATCCATTTTGCCTGTCCCCTCTTTTTCCTTTTCTGTAAATCAAATCTGAATGATGTAGCTACCTCTAGACTTGCGCCTGGTCAAGAACAAAGGTAACCAACAAACACTCTCCTACGCCTGATTTTGAACCCGAATCAGTTTATAAAATAAGATACTCGGTCATATTTAAATGTTTCGTTACTTTGGCCGACACATCTTTTGGCATTTCTTTCATTTTTTCAAGATACGCTTTGTAACTTCATAATTATGGTGTTTCAGACGGTGCACATACTTAATTTCATATTTTTAATTTACTTTATCCTGATCACGAACAAGGCTATATGATCGTCTTTTCGAGAATATTATTTTTCTTTATGTTTTTGTCAAATTGCCGTTTTTCATTTTTTTAGCTTTTATTATCAATTATGAAAATATATTCTTTTTATGAAATCATATTTCAAAAATGATAACGTTTTTATATCGGTTCATTTTTCATCCTCCTATGGCGGATCTCGATTTCCTTGAATCTCTTTTTGACGATAAGCTAGTCAGGATAATGAGGGTCTTTTTCCAGAAAAGCGATAGGAAATTCTATCTTAAGGAGGTGTCAGATCTTGCTAAGGTAAGCATCGCGACCACACATCGCATACTCACGAAGCTGGTGAGGCTCAACATAATCTCAGAGATCAAGATAAGCAAGTTCAAGGTCTATCAGCTCTCCAGCAACGAAAGGACGAGTTTCCTCTCTGATTTCATAAAAGGATCCGTCAAGGTCACTGAGATTTTCGTGGACATGATAAAGGATGATCCTGGAATCGAATCTATCATTCTTCTCGGGAAGGAGAAGGAGTCAAAGGCAAATCTCATAATCATCGGCAAGGCGATAGATGGTGAGAAGGTTAAGTTGGCTACGGCTGATGTGAAAGAGAAATACAGCTACAATATCACATATATGACGATGCCTGCTGAGCAGTACGAGCAGATGATATCTATGGGGTTGTATCCAGGAACCAAAGAAGTGCTCTATAGGCGTGGTTGATACTCAAAAGGTTTTGCTGTCCCCTCAGCAGAACAGAAATCTTTGGGGCGGGGTCGAAAGGCCCTGCCTTTTTCCATTCATCTTGCTGGACAAGTGGATAGATTTAATAATTACTTATTGACCCTTCTCATCATGCTCCCATAGTGTAGCCTGGATATCACATGGGCTTGCGGAGCCTATAACCCGGGTTCGAATCCCGGTGGGGGCATTCTCCGAATGATACCGGTATTCGAACGTCCGCATAAGCAAGCTTATGGGACAAATTAAACGTCGTTTAATTGTCCATAAAATCTCTGATTTTATTGGATCCACGCTCATGCTTCGCTTTGGAAATCCCGGTGGGGGCATTCTTTGGCACTATAAAGTTCAGAAATCTTGATATCGCCATGTTGTCGGGCAACATCTTATATTGTATTTATCTTGTATGATTCTCCCCGTCTCTCCAGCTCTTTTTCTATCTGGATGTTGAGGTCTGAGAAGATATCCTCCACAGGACGATCTGCATCAACTATATAATCATAGTTCTTCTTGTCAAGATGATTGATGCCATAGAGGCTTTCGTATCGTGTCCTTTCGATGCCCATCCGTTCTTCAATGGATGCTTTGGATTCTTCTAAATCACTGAAACTCTCTCCTTTCCCTTCTCTGCCTCTATTATAGGCCCTTTTCGCAGCCTCGTCTATGGGCAGATCAAAGAATATGTTATAGCTCTTCTCCCTGGGTACGAAATGGAAGGCTATCCTTGCATCGAGTATGAAATCATCGTACTTCTCGCCCCATTCCTTCTGCATCAGGTCGCACTCTTTTTCTTTTTCTGGATTATTCTCCAATTCCTTGTAGAACTTGTTCAGGGGCATATCCCCTGCCATCTCTTTGAAGATGTCTCCCATGGACTCGCGTCTCCATCCCATCTTCTCAGCAAGCATCTTTGCTATGGTGCTCTTCCCTGAGCATGGGACTCCGCTCATCGTTATTATCATAGGTTCCAGTTTTTCTATCTCGTTAAAAAGCTTTTTGGGTGGTGGACACTTTGCCTATATTGTGAGAGCCGTCGAAATTAGTTTTATAAACTAGATACGTATCCCCCTTCCTGATTCTGATGGAACGGAGAGATAATAATCAGCCAATGTACATAATGCCAGAAGACACAAGAAGAGATGTGGGCAGGAATGCCCAGTCCAACAACATAATGGCGGCCAAGATCGTCGGAGAGACCGTGCGGACTACGCTTGGCCCTAAGGGCATGGACAAGATGCTCGTCGATTCTTCTGGCGGTGTCGTGGTCACGAACGATGGCGTCACCATACTTGAAGAGATGAATATAGAGCATCCTGCTGCTAAGATGATAGTCGAAATCGCCAAGACACAAGAGGATGAAGTTGGCGATGGTACTACTACTGCTGTTGTCCTGGCGGGTGAGCTGCTCAAGAAGGCGGAAGAGCTTATTGACCAGAAGATACACCCTACTATAATAACAAAAGGCTATCGTCTGGCTTCAGAGAAGGCCGTGGCCATCCTCGAAAGGATCTCCCAGAGCTGCGGTGTGGATGACAAGGAGATGCTGAGAGGTATAGCTTCTACAGCCATGACTGGGAAAGGTGCAGAGAATGCGAAGGATGTGCTATCATCTTCTGTTGTAGAAGCAGTCCTATCTATCTCGCACAAGGATGAGGTCGGTCGCCTAACTGCGGATCGAGGGGATATCAAGATCGAGACCAGGATTGGTGGCTCTATCGAAGATACTGAGCTTATCAAGGGTATAGTGCTCGATAAGAAGCGGGTGAACAGTTCCATGCCCTCGTATGTGAGGGATGCTAAGGTTGCGCTTGTAGATACTGCGCTAGAGATAAGGGATACTGAGACTGAGGCTAAGATCCAGATAACCCAGCCTGAACAGATGCAGGCATTCCTGAATATGGAAGAGGACATGCTCAGGAAGATGGTGGGTAAAGTCAAGAGCTCAGGCGCAAATGTCCTGCTATGCCAGAAAGGGATAGATGATGTGGCGCAGCATTTCCTGGCCAAAGAAGGCATTTTTGCTGTGCGACGTGTAGAAAAATCAGACATGTATAGGCTTGCGAAGGCCACAGGAGGCAAGATAGTCACCAGTCTTGATGATCTTGGGGCATCTGCTTTGGGAGAAGCAGGGCTGATTGAGGAGATGAAGATAGGGGACGACCCGATGGTCTTCGTGAGGGATTGCAAGGATGCTAAGGCTGTCACACTTCTCGTGAGAGGTGGCACAGAGCATGTTGTAGAGGAGGCCAGAAGAGCTATTGAAGACGCAGTAGGAGACATCTCGACAGCGCTAAGATATGGGAAGGTCGTAGGAGGTGCTGGCTCTCCAGAGATAGAGCTCTCAAGGCATCTCATGAAGTTCGCGGAAGGTCTTTCAGGGAGAGAACAGCTCTCTGTCAAGGCTTTCGCAGAGGCGATGGAGATAATCCCACGCACACTGGCAGAAAATGCAGGGCTTGACCCTATAGACACGATGGTAGAGCTCAAGGCAGCTCATGACCGTGGTGAGAGATGGGCAGGCATCGATGCATTTTCAGGGAAGACTTTAGATTCGTTAGCGAACTCTGTGATAGAGCCTCTCAGGGTGAAAACCCAGGCAATCTCTTCGGCTTCAGAGGTTGCGATACTGATACTCAGGATAGATGATGTCATTGCAGCAGGCCCACAGGATTATGGGCAAGGTGGGCATGAGGTGGATTGATTATGATACATAAGGATGGTGATGCAGTGGTGGGAGATAATGACATGGGCGTCATAGGCTTGGCAGTTATGGGAGAGAATCTGATAATGAATCTTGAGAGGAACGGTTTCTCTGTATCTGTATACAATAGGACGGCTGAGAAGGTCACAAGATTCACTGAAGGGAGAGCCAAGGGAAAAAAGATTTTTGGTTTCACGGACGTGAAAGAGTTCGTCGCTTCACTCTCCAAGCCTCGGAAGATACTCCTTATGGTTAAGGCCGGAGATGCGGTGGATAGCGTAATATCTATCCTCAAGCCACACCTTGAGGAAGGGGATATACTCATAGATGGTGGTAATTCTAATTATAAGGATACAGAACGGCGTTATGGAGAGCTTGAGGGTGAAGGTCTGCTGTACATTGGTACTGGGATATCTGGGGGCGAAGAAGGTGCTCTCAATGGACCATCCATAATGCCTGGCGGTTCCAAGAAAGCCTGGGAAGAAGTCTCAGGCATCCTGAAAGCTATCTCGGCAAGAGCGGGAACTGAGCCTTGCTGTGAATTCATGGGTCCTGGAGGTGCAGGGCATTTCGTTAAGATGGTGCATAATGGCATCGAGTATGGTGACATGCAGCTCATCGCTGAGACATACCATATCCTCAAGTCTTCAGGGATGGACAACGAGCAGATGGCAGACATATTTTCAGAATGGAACAAGGGTAAGCTCGATAGCTATCTCATATGGATAACATCCCAGATTCTATCTAAGAGAGAGGATGATGGATATATAATTGACAGGATACTCGATTCTGCAGGGCAGAAGGGGACAGGAAGATGGACTGCTGCGGAATCTTTGGATCAGGGAGTGCCTCTTCCAACCATAACAGAGTCTGTCTATGCCAGGTTCATATCGTCCTTGGTGGAAGAGAGGAAGGAGGCATCCACTAAGATAAGCAAAAGCACACGCCAGGCCGAATTACCCAAGCTAGAAGTGTTGGAGGATGCGCTTTTCCTGTCCAAGCTGTTATCATACGCACAAGGCTTTGCCTTGATATCAAAGGCATCCGAGGCATACGGCTGGGGTATAGACCTATCAGAGGTCGCAAGGGTATGGCGAGCAGGGTGTATAATAAGGTCTTCCTTCCTTGATGATGTCGCACGAGCATTCTCAGATGAGAAATCGGCCAATCTTCTCCTTGCCGAGAAATTCAGGCCATATGCAGGGTCCTTGCAGGTCTCCTTGAGGAATACTGTATCATATGCGGTTTTGTCTGGTATCCCTGTGCCTTCGATGTCTTCTGCATTGGCATATCTGGATTCCTATACGAGCTCTAGGTTGCCTGCAAACTTAATCCAGGCCCAAAGGGATTTCTTTGGTGCCCATACGTATGAGAGGCTTGACAAGGAAAGAGGTGAAAGGTTCCATACAGATTGGACGGGTGAAGGAGGAGATACAAGCTCTGGACATTATGATGCTTGAGCTCTTCTCAAAGAGGTGATTATAATGAGGAAATATAAGGTTGCGAGTCCTGAAGAGTCAGGCGTATTCTTCAGGATGCTCATTGAAGGCATGGCTGATAAGGAAAAGATCCACATAGGCCTTCCTGGAGGAAGGAGCATCGTACCATTGCTCAAGGGATTAGAGCATGTTGGCGCTAACCTGCTATCCAGATGCGTCTTCCATCTCGTGGATGAGAGAGCGGAAGGCGAGAAGAACGAAGACACCCTGAGGAAGACATTTTTTGATGGAGCCATATCCCGAGGGAAACTCACAGAGGAACAGCTAGTCTTCCCTGAATTGAAAGGTGATGTCGATGCTGACCTTGAGGAGTACAGGAAGACGGTACCTTCACGGTTCGACATGATAGTCCTAGGTGTGGGCGAAGATGGGCATGTGGCAGCGATGTATCCTGAATCTGAGCATCTCCATTCTGAGGATACTGTTGTCTATATGGAAGATTCTCCGAAACCGCCTCCAAAGCGCTATAGCATGACATTCAAAGCATTCAACACTGATTCAGAGGTTGTCTTGCTCTTCTTTGGTGAGGCGAAACGTGAGGCCTTCAAGAAGTTCATGGAAGGCGACTATGAGGAATGCCCAGCGGCTTTCTTCAATGAGTTCGAAGGGCTACATGTCATCACAGACATTGATTGAGGGGTAAAAAGATACTTTTTTGAATGAATCAATGCTTGCTCCTGATTGATGACCATGGACAGGACTCTTTTCATACAGTTCGGAGGAACGGGTGATCTGGCCCGGAAGAAGCTTTACCCTGCTTATTCTGAGCTTGCTGCTAAAGGATTCGATTTCAGTATCATCGCCCTAGGAAGAAGATATCCTGACGCCGAGAGCTTCTTTGCAGGAATGGATGTTCCTGAGCAGCTGCGTGATAGGATGGATTTTGTGCGGTTCGACCTAGATTCAGATGAACTGGTCGCCCTGCGTGAGAAGATGCTGGAGCATGCCAACAAAGAGACAAGGATAGTGTTCTATATGGCTGTCCTTCCTGAATATTACGAGAAGGTATTGCCTATCATTGAAGAGTTAGAGAAGGTCTCTCCCTCCTCAGAAAGGCCTAAGATCGTGCTTGAGAAGCCTTTCGGCTATGACACGGCTTCGGCTACCGCATTCGACACTAACATCAAGAAGATGTTTGCAGAGTCAGACATATTCAGGGTGGATCATTATCTGGGCAAGGAGCTTATACAGAACATGCTCATCATGAGATTCACAAATGAGATTATCAGTGGAATCTGGAATTCTGGATATATAGATCATGTGCAGATTATACTGGACGAGTCGCATGGAATAGAACAACGCACTGATTATTATAACAAGGTGGGTGTTGTACGAGACATGGTACAGAACCATATCCTGCAGCTCGTGACACATCTTATGATGGAAGAGCCTGACGATTTTGTATTCCAGCACATTTCAAGAGAGAAGTTTGCTGCGCTTAAGAGAATCAGAGGCATAGACGATTTCTCACTAGGTCGATACGCTTCCTGCCCAGGGAATGAGACCTGTGCTCCGACCCATGCTGCCTTAAAGCTTCATGCATCGGGTGGTGTGCTTGACGGTGTACCCATATACATACGCACAGGCAAAAGGCAGCCTGCATCACGTTCATTGGTCTACATACAGTTCAAGAACTTCATGACAAAGACTGAGAAGCGTGCCGACATACCTCCTAACTCGATGACCATAGAGATCCAGCCAGAGATGAAGATAGACTTCACAATGAATGTGAAGAAGCCTCATGAGAGTTGGAGCGCGCATCCCGTCAAATTCAATTTCAACCATATGGAGACCTTCAGGATGAATACGCCTGAAGCTTATGAGCAGATACTCGAGAAAGTGCTTCAAGGCGATAAGACGCTCTTCCCTTCCAATGAGGAGATTCTCGAGTCTTGGCGTATTGTCCAACCTATGATATCTGAGGATATTGTACCTGTCAGTTATGAGGATGGAAGTGTGCCAGAAGGGGCAGTAAAGCTCATAGAGTCTGATGGTAGAAAATGGGTGTTCTGATATACTTCTTTATCTCTTCTTGTGAATTATATCGAAATCCATGAGCACAGGCAGGTGGTCGGAGAATTCCATATCTTCAAGCACCTTGTAATCTTTCACCTGTATCTCTTCTGAGACAAGGATGATATCCAATGTCCTTCTCGGGTTGCTTGTCGGCTGGGTATGTATTACTTTTCTTCCCGGCGGATATTTGAGCCCCGTCTTTCTCATGAGCGGTCTTATCTCCTTGAGGCCATCGAATATGTTGAAGTCTCCCATGAGTATTACAGGTTCTTCTATCTTGTTGACGATATCTCCCAGCTCTCTGAGCTGTTCTGCCCTAGCTCTCTTTCCCAGTGGAAGATGGACCAGCACCACCCTGAACTTTTCAGGTTTCTCTATAAGGCATTCTATGGCTACCCTTTTCGTGCCTTTGTTGAGATCGTGATACTTGACGTCACTTATGGCATGCCTTGACACCACAGCATTGCCCAACTTCCTGGTTATAGGCAGGCTTCCAACGATTTTCGACACACCGTGTTTCGTATACTTTATCCTCTCTGCTTTATCCTCTAATTCCAGGAATTCCTTGAAGAAGACTGTCTTATCCTCTTTCTTTGTCCTGATTGAGCCTGTGTCGATCTCGATGAAGCCGACGATGTCGGGCTTGAAGGCCTTGAGCTCGTTCGCCATCACATAATCGAGATATTTCGGGGGAAATATGATTTTCCAGAACTTCAGGTACTCCCAGAATGACCCCTTGTAGCCATAGCAGTATTGGATATTATAGAGTATAATCCGTGCCATGTATCAATGGTTCATCATTTCATTTATATATTTGACTTTCTTGTGTCTTCCTTTGTCTTCCTTGATGCAGTGATGCAGGCTTGAGCAAGTTTTAAATATCAACGTGGGTTCTCTCGGGCTCATGGAAAAGGCTGAAGAAGGCGATTTCATCAAGATCGAGTACACTGGAAGGGTAAAATCTGAGGGCTATATCTTCGACACTACCTCTAAAGAGGCCGCGAGAGAGAACGGCATATTCAATGAACAGGCCACATATGGTCCAGTGACTGTATGCCTTGGAAAGTCCATGGTGATAAAGGGACTTGAGGATGCTCTTGTGGGCAAGGAACTCGGTTTCGAGGGTAAGGTAGAAGTGCCTCCTGATGAGGCTTTCGGCAAGAAGGATCCTAAGCTTATGAAGCTCATCCCAACTTCGAAGTTCAAGAAGCATAATGTCAATCCTCAGCCAGGCCTTCAGGTTGATGTAGACGGCTCGATTGGTTTCGTCAGGACCGTAACAGGAGGAAGGACTATTGTTGACTTCAATCACCCCTTGGCCGGAAAAGAGCTCGAGTATGACGTAAAAATACTCAACAAGGTCGATGATGTCCGAGAGCAGATATCTTCTGTGCTGACGATGAAGCTCAATATGAAGCCTGACAATTATGTCATAGAGCTTGATGGAAAGAAGGCTAGCATCACTTTCAAGGGTCTGCCTGAGATGCCTGAGGATGTCGCGTCCAAGATATCTGAGTTCATAAGGTCATGCGTCACGGTAGATGAGGTAGAGTTCCTGCCTGATAAGAATGCATCCGAGACGGATGATGAGACTGAGGATACAAAGGCTGAAGACAAGGGAAATTAACAATTTTTATCCCGGCACGGTCACGAATATGCTGCCATTATGCCTCTCGGATGTCGCATGGATTCTGCGTTCTGAAGAACTATGTTTTTGAGCAGATATAAATTTAAATATGAGAATGAGAACTCTTGGACTAGCAGAAGATACTGTGAGTGAAGCCATAAAATGGTTCTGTATCTTCGGATCATGATTCATTTTTGGTCTAGAGGTGGGGAATGTGGATAGTTTCATAAGGAACACTATAGATAGAGTTGACGAGGAAAGCCAGGATACTGAGAATACTAGGATGACATCGGGCTCCTCGTACCAGCAGAATGATTATTCTGGTCAGAAGTCAGCTTCTCAAAGAGAAGCGAACAGAGGGGTTGATAAGGAGCTAGAGGATATGCTCTCCAGCCAGAAGGCCATGATAAAGGTCGTTGGTTGTGGTGGTGGAGGAAACAACACCATCAATAGGATATCTGATGTGGGTATTGTCGGTGCTGAGACCGTCGCGATAAACACTGATGCTCAGGATCTCCTTTACACTAACGCTGACAAGAAGATACTGATAGGAAAGGATACCACAAAAGGCCTTGGTGCGGGAAGCATCCCTAAGGTCGGTGAAGAGGCATCAAGAGAGCAAGAGCAGGAGATAAAGCAATCTATTGCGGGAGCCGATATGGTATTCATCACTTGTGGTCTTGGTGGTGGAACAGGTACGGGTGCTGTGCCTGTGGTGTCAGAGATTGCCAAGAAATCAGGTGCTCTTACTGTAGCAATTGTAACTATACCTTTCACTATGGAAGGTCACAGGAGGTACGAGAACGCAATAATAGGTCTCGAGAAGCTCGAGAACATCGTCGATACCTTGATAGTCATACCTAATGACAAGCTTCTGGAACTCGCTCCTGACCTACCATTGCAGACTGCATTCAAGGTGGCTGATGAGATCCTTACAAATTCTGTGAAAGGCATCGCTGAGCTTGTCACGAAAGCAGGCCTTGTAAACCTTGATTTCGCAGATATCAGGGCTGTCATGGGCAATGGAGGCGTTGCTCTGATCGGTGTAGGCGAATCTGACACAGAGAACAGGGCTCAAGAGGCTGTAGAGAAGGCCTTGAACAATCCTCTGCTTGATGTTGATGTGTCTGGAGCTAATGGTGCTCTCATCAATGTATCTGGTGGCAATGACATGACCTTGGACGAAGCAAGGCGTGTTGTAGAGGTTGTCTCAGAGAAGCTTGATGAGGATGCTCGTGTCATCTGGGGAGCTCAGATCTCCGAGGATATGGCAAGCACACTCCGAGTGATGATCATCGTCACTGGAGTCAAGAGCTCTCAGATATTCGGGCGTGGTGGTCTGACCGAGAAGCGCAAGAAGGATGCTGAATCTGAGCTCGGGATCGAGTTCGTCGATTGAGCTTTTTTCTCTATTTTTTCTTATTGTTGTCTTTCTGTACTAATAGCAATATTTTTAAATAATCCACTATTCTCTTGAGTGTTCTTCTTGGAATAATCAGGCCCTAGTCCTGAATCCAAGAGAGAAGTTATTTAAATGAGAAGAGGATGGGAAAAAGCATGAGAGTGAAACACTTTTTCAACGAATGCATCAGGGTGCTTAAGATAACTAAGAAGCCCACTGGAGACGAGTTCAAGGCGATAGTGAAGGTCTCGGGCGCTGGCATATTGGCGATTGGCCTTATCGGGTTCTTGGTCCAGATGGTATCCACATTCCTATTCTGAACGTAAGGGTTGATTATCATGGCTGAAAATGAGGAACAGGTTTCGCAAGAAGAATCGAAGATTTTCGCGCTGAGGACGACAGCAAACAGGGAAGACCAGGTAATGGATTTCCTTGGAAGCAATGTAGAGAGGAAGAAACTTCCTGTGTATGCAGTGATCAGGCCTCATGGCATGCGCGGCTATATCTTCATGGAAGCCGCATCAAAATACGATGCTGAACAGGCGGCATACAATGTACCATATGCGCGTGGTGTGCTTCCTGCCCCTGTGGACTATAAGGAAATCGAGCACATGCTTGAACAGGTCAAGAAAGAGGTCAATGTCCAGAAGAACGACATTGCAGAGATCATATCAGGACCATTCAAGCGTGAGAAGGTCAAGATCACACGTATCGACCCAACGAAGGAAGAGGTCGTTGTGGAGCTCTTGGACTCTGCTGTGCCTATCCCTATAACACTGAGCGTGGACTCCATCAAGGTCATAAGACGTGATGGAGAAGAAGAAGCAGAGGAATGATATCCTGATAACTGGTCGCTTGGTGCGTTCTCATTGAGGAACACCAGGTATCCAACACTTGAATGTGGAGAGTGATAATATGGCAACAGAGAAAGTAGAAGTTATGATACAAGGTGGTAAGGCTACCGCTGCACCGCCGCTAGGACCCGCATTAGGTCCTTTGAAGGTGAACATCGGCGAGGTCGTCAATTCTATCAACGAGAAGACCAAGAGTTTTGCTGGGATGCAGGTCCCTGTGACTGTTTCTGTCGATACAGATACGAAGGAGTTCACTATATCTATAGGTACTCCTCCTGCTTCTGCGCTGGTGAAGAGCGAGGCAGGGATAAAGAAGGGCTCTGGTAATCCGAAAGAAGAGCACATTGCGGACCTCAAGATTGAGCAGATCATCAAGATCGCGAAGATGAAAGAGGATGCCCTCCTTGGTAAGGATCTCAAGCAGAAGGTCAAAGAGATCTGTGGCACATGTCAGTCCATAGGTGTTCTTGTGGAAGGCAAGCACGCTTCAGAGACTATCAAAGAGATCAATTCTGGAAAGTTCGACAAGGAGATCAAGGCTGAGAAGACCGAGATCACCGCTGCAGAGCAGAAAGAGCTTGACGAGGAGAGGAAGCACCTTGAGCAAGAGATGAAAGAAAGGCATGATGAGTATGTGGAGAATGCAAAGCAGATCATCGGTCAGCTCAAGGGCAAGTCAAACAAGGATATAAGGAAGAGATTGCAAGAGCAAGAGTTCCCTATGACCATAATTGACGAGCTCGTTCCGGAAGAAGAGGCCAAATAGGCCCTTTTTTTCTTTTTTTAATATTCAAGCATACTTTTTTATATTGCTGCTTCTCTTTGCGCCCATGGCAAAAAAAACATATCTGGCGTTCATGCTGTTTGCAATGGTCTTCGTTCTAGGGGCTTGTGCTTCTGACTATGATATTGAAGAGGCAGATTTTGATATAGAAGAGGAAGTGCCTGTAATAGAGGATGTCGTTGAGGATGAGGCTGATGAAGAGGCCGGAGAGACAGAAGAAGATTACACCGATACTGATGAGCATGTAGACGAAGACGATACTGATCAACTTGAGGAAGCAGAGCCAAGAGTCATTGAAGTGGCTGGCGGGAACTATTACTTCGAGCCTGATGTCATTGAAGTTGATGTCGGTGAGACCATTGAGTTCGTCTTCATCAATGAGGGAGGTACGCATGATCTTGTGATACCTGAACTCGATGTCGGCACCAGTATAATTACTGGTGGTGAGGAAGAGAGTTTCGTCTACACGTTCGATGAAGCCGGTGATTTCGATTTCGAGTGCTCAGTCGGTGAACATGCTGCAATGGGCATGGAAGGAGAGATCATCGTCTCTTGAGGCTTTTGATTTTTTTCTTTTTCTTTCTTTTCTTCCATTTCGCAAATGTTATAAATGCGAAACTCTAGAGTCATGATATCAGCAAGTTTTTTTCTAAAGATTTAAATACCAATTTCGCATAAAATGCAATCGCGAAATATTTTTTTCGGCTGAGTGTGTATTCGCTGAGGGGTCATGCGTGTATTTTGATGAGGTCTGCCCTACGGGCGCGTTGGAGAGATATCTGTATAACATAGATTCTGACAGAGACAGGAATATCTGCCTTCTTGTATATTTGCACGACCTCAAGACGAGTGATGTGATCGCTCTAGATGTGGATGATGTCAAAGACAATTCTCTCGCGCTGGATGGAAGGAACATCAAGATAGATGAGGAATTGGAGCATTCTCTCAAAAAACTGATTGCTACGAGGAAATCTGGATGGCCACTCTTCTCTCCTAACTGCATCACAAGACTCACACCTAGGCGCGTACAGCAGATAATAAAATCTAATACAGGCTACAGCTCAAGAGAGTTGAGACGGCTTGGTGTTGGCCGCATCTTCTGCTCAAAATCTGAGCATCCCAAGGATGATGGGATGCTGACTGTGCATGATATTGATGAGATGCTCTCTGATACAGGCTCTGATAGGGATGAGGCTTTCATACGTCTGATTGTAGAGACCGGTATAACTGTGGGCCAGGCGCTGAATCTTAGAGGATCGGATATCCTTGGTGAAGCGATCCGTGTCCCGCAGACAGATTCTAGATTCGCCAAATCCGAAGATGTCTGCAGGATATCCGAAGGTCTCTCAATGCTGCTGCAGAGATTGTCTGATGGCGGACATATATTCACGAGCAACCGTGGCTCTCCCATGACCCCGAGGAGAGCACAACAGATCCTATCGCAGCATTCTGAGAAGGTTGGCAAGAGAGTGACTCCGGGAATCGTACGCAAGACTTCTAGCATAAGCAAATCTCTTGCCTCACTGAAGAGGCTCGAGAGTGTTCCAGGATCTGCCATGGGAGGTGATCTCTCATGAGGACATCAAGAGTCACTAGTGCATGGCATGTTGCATCCTTTGCTATGATGATGCTTGGGCTTCTGCTCGTATCAGGATATTCATATGCTTCATCCAGCCCAGGAGATAGCCTGAACGCATCTGGAGGATTCATCTTCGATGTCATAATACAGAATGCCACATACCTTGACGATGGGAACATAATGTTTGAGGGTGATATCAACACCTCTTTCGATGATGGTGAGTCTGTCGAGCTGGTTGATGCGCCTGTGAATGTGACATTGCACACATCAGATGGTATGGATGTGCTTGATGAATGCTCAGTCGACGGCACTGGCGAGATGGTATTCACCTGCGTCGCAGAGAACATATCTGAATATACCATGATATCGCGTACCGTCTTTGACAATGATGACTACTATCTCTTCGCGGAGTTCGACCAGGATGACATCGAAGAAGAGCTCATCATCAAGGATGACGACCCTGATTCTCTGGATCTTGATGTGCGTTTCGAGGAGGCCTATAGCAATGCGAGAATCACTGGCAGGATGACATCATCTTCAATGCGTGATGATAATGAGCTCAAGGTGAGCGTCTGGCCCAAGTCGTCCGATACGGATGGTTATGATGAGCGACAGACATGCAGCTTCACTGTGCCCGGCGAGTATGACTTCGAGTGCTTTGTGAACTTCACTGAGGCAGGGACCTACGAGATAAATGTGACATTACACTCAGGAGACCTTGTCGAGAGTGTCCGTGAGATAACATATTATGCTGAACCTGATTATTCTCTGCGATTGAGGCATGAGGGTGTATATGCGGTAGGCAATGAGGTCACTGTGGAATCCTATGCGCTGTTGGGCAACAGGCCCTTCACGGACAAGATAGACCTTACAGTAGAATCCCCTTCAGGCGTGAGATACAGTAATTCTGGGTATGATCCTCGCGTAATATTCTATGCTGATGAGGATGGTGTCTATGAGATACATGCAGCATCTACTCATCATGATGAGGAGTATACTCGTGAGTCAAAGCTAGTGGTCGCTACAGAGGACATGTTCGGCACTCCGCCTTCGCAGACGATACTTATGGATGTCCGCGATTTCTATTCCGTGAATGAGAAGCTTGAGATCCCCATAGACCTGGAAGGTGTCGATCTGGATGATGAGGTACCTGCCACGATTGTGATAACATCGGTTGATGGTGAGACGCTTGAGATCTCATCTGTATTCACAGAGGACGATCGTGAGATCATATATTCACCAGAGCACCCAGGCCAATATACGGTCGAGGTACGGATAGATGATATCGACCTCTCATCCACAAGAGAGATACAGGTCCTTTCCAGGATGGACTATGCAAGGGATGCTGTCCTACAGCCTGCCATAGAACAGGGCAGGGAGGTAGCAGGGACTAAGCTGATAGATATAATGAACATCTCTTATGATGAAGAGAATTCAAGCTATGATCTCTCTTTGAACATAAGTGGTAGTTCGATAGCCCATCTTCGTGGTGTCCCTTCTGTAGATGGTGTGTCTGGCATACAATCATTGAGGTCAATGAATGAGAGGATATCTACTGATATCTTCGCTCTTGATGGGCTGAATGTCACAGAGGCCGAGATAATATTGGAGAAGGAAGAAGAACGCGAGACCGAGGTCATACTACGTTGCTCAGAATGGGATTATGAGGGTGCAGACTGTGACCTTTGGGAGCTTACTGACATAAGCTTCGAGCAGAACGAGACGCATGTCTCTTTCATCGTAGATAGCTTCAGCGCGTATGCTGGTGGTGATGGCTTCGATTCTGAACTGCTAGTGTGGGATGACACCTCTGAAGATCTTGAGAATATGACTGTGCTTATTGACGAGACTGCAGGATTCTATGCAAACTATTCTGATTTCTCTACAGGCAATCCGATAGAACCTGCCCAATGCGATATAAATTTCTCTGATGAGAGTGGCAATCACACAATGTCTTATGATACATCAGAAACCCATGAGTATGAGAGGGATTTCTCTGAAAGGGGTGAGTATGATTACTCAGTCATGTGCACGAGTGATGACCATGATGATCTTGCCGTGTCCAACTCGATAGACATCTATTCCCTGTCATATATACAAGAGATATCCCTCACACGGAGTTCGCTGACATTGGGCTACTCCACTGGAGTATCTTGCCGTGTCATCGATGCATTCACAGGTAATGGCATCCATGGGTATGATGTGGTCTTCTATTCTGATCTGGAGGGTGAGATAGGTGTCCAATCTGCGGATACAGAGGGCTGGGCCAGCGTAGATTTCGAGCCAGAGCTTCCTGGTGTCCATAAAATCACATGCATGATAGAGGATGATGAGGGTGATCATTATATCGCAAGCAATAGTGAAGAATCCATGCTCTTGGATGTGACAACATCTGATCTCTTCATAGACAAGGACATCACCCATGAGGCTTTTGGAGAGTTTGCGGTTGTCATAAACATCACGAACAGGGGAAAGGCCACCATCTATGATGTGGTCATCGGTGATTTCGTGAGTGATGGATTCGCTGCAGATTTCAACGAGGAGCCTGACTTGGATGTGTCTGTCAGCCATATAGGTCTCGGAACTATGCATTACTGGAACATCGGATCATTAGAGGGTAACACCTCATACCAGCTCACTTACGGGCTCAGCAGCATTACGCCTCTTGCCAGGATAGAGGATAACACGGTAGTAGGAGGAACTTACAATATAGGCTAGATACAATGGGATGTGAAAGATACAGGATGGGAATGAGGATCATGATCATGCTAGCCCTTGTGCTCTCAGTCGTATCTATGGACGTGGCTGCGTTGGAAGCTCCAACCGTCTTCGTGAACGAGACAGGCAACATCACTGAGATATCCAATCCACTGCATGGAAAACTCTCTCTTGATGATGACTTCGAGTATAGGGCATTCTCCGCGAACATTGGAAATTTCAGCTATTATGAGTACACTGTGCCCAGGCATCAGAGCATACTTGTAGATTATGAGAGATCTTTCGATGACGTTCCTTTCACAGAAGATATTGGTTTCTATGGCTACATGGATGAGGTAACTATACAGCGAAACCTGACGCATAACTTCTCTTATGACACAGAAATAAAGATGATGTTACCCCTGCCAGATTTCTGTTCTTATGTCTCACATTCCGCATCGGATGAGATAACATACTTCTCGGAAGAAGGTAACAATCTAACTCTTGAGTATGAGATGCCTCGGGGTTCAGAGTTTGAGCTCAATGTGACCTGCAGATCACAGATGTCTGGGATACGTGAATTCAATCATGCCACTTATCATATAATTGGCGAAGGTATGCTACCTGAATATAGGTTCAATGTATTGCCCCATTCAAGATTCTCTACAGAGAAGGAAAGAGTATCTTATGGCTCTGAGGCAGATGGCTCAAAATGGCGTGTCGGTTTCGACTTCATAAGCGCGGACCGTATACCTATGAACATAACCAACATCAAGCTATGGGCGACACCCGAGCCTAACACCACAGGGAATCCTGCTGAGAATGTCATATTTGAGAACAATCATGGACACTGTATCAATGAGCAGGATACTGTGGTGGAGTATGGAGATGTCTGCAAGCAGGAGGATTTCTTCGTTTCTGAGCACGTGCCTGTTGTGTGGAGCGAGGTCTCTTATGATGTGATATGGGATTTTGAATTATTCTCTAATTACACTTTCGATGGTTCTGCAGAAGATTATGATTTTGATTTCTTCATAGTCAATCTGACCGAGCCGGAGAATGGTACATATGCAGATTTCAATGAGGAGCTCGACATGGGTTTCACAGTCACCACAAACTCTACTTGTTCTCTCTTTTCTAATGTCACAGGAGAATGGGAGGATCATGGCGAGGTCCTTGAGAATGTGACTCACGGCAATTTCTCACTGACAACATTCAACAACACAGGGAGTTTGGTCTGGAACGTGTTCTGTGAAGACATGCGAGGTAGGCATGCTAATTTCGCAAAAGAGAACTATACTGTGAATGTGAACAAGCTCCAAGAGAACATAAACGAGATTCCTGATCTTCAATGGGAAATCAACACTAATTACACACTGAACATGACAGATTACTTCTGGGACCATGAGGACGACCCTCTGACATATACACATGAGCCAGACCCTGTCAGCAATATAACGTTCATGATAAACGACAGTGCGCAACAGATCAAGCTTGTCCCTGATGAAGGATTCTTCGGAGAACGTACAGCCAGGATAATATCTACAGATCCTTTCGGGCGCGAGGTCCCATCGAACCTCTTCAATATGGATGTTGTGGCTACGCCCGAGATAATATATTGGAACATAACTAACGGGACCTGGTGGATCACAGAAGACATATATGATGGGGAGCCTATAGATGCTGAGGTCGAGCAGACACTTAATTTCACAGCAGACGCTATCCATCCTGGTGTGGAGGGTTCATTGCCCAACTCTTGGTTCTACTGGCTGGTTGATGGCGCAGTCAGGCAGATTGGGCGTCTCTTCAGCTGGTATTTAGACTTTGTAGATTTTGGTATGCGTAATGTCACATTAGTAGTCAACGATACCCGTGGCATGTATGATATGGAGAGCTGGATGATAAATGTGACCAGGACAGAGCAGCCACCACATCTTAATGAGGTCCCAGACCAGTACTGGATGCAGAATACTACCCATGAGATGAATCTGACTGAATGGCTCTACGACCCTTACATGGAGGACCATAATTTCACGTTCAACTATACAGGCGGGCTTGACAATCTTTCTGTAGATATAGATCAGGACACACAGACGATGCGTATCACGCCTGATGAGAACTGGACGGGCATCAGGGAAAGGTGGATGGAGATAACCGCAACTAACCATCTTAACCTATCTACAACAACCAATAATTTCTCACTCACTGTATATCCGCCGATAATAACTGAAGATATACCCGATGTTGTCTTCTATACGAACCTATGGAATGATACAATAAACCTATCTTTGAAGTTTGATGAGGATCACTATGATTGGGATGACCTCAAGTGGGCAGCCTTCGGAGAGAATCTGAGCTTCATGATGAGCCACGAGACAGGCCTGCTCAATATCACATCCATAGACTTGTGGACTGGGAATAGGACAGTGCGGATGGAAGTGCATAATGAGGACATAACAGTATGGAACGATACAGCGCATTTCAATGTGGAGGTGTTGTACGAGAACTATCCTCCAGTCATCAATGATACTAATTATACAATGATGCAGAAGGATGCTTTCCCGCCCACTATGATAGACCTGTGGGAGATAAGCTATGACCCGGTATATCCTCACAGCAGCCTTGAGTACGATATACTAAATAATTCCAATGAGACCATAATGGGGTGTGATGTTGTTGAAGACAGGTTCATAGTATGTGATGATCCTATCGACCATTGGGGTAATGTCTCCTTGAATGTGAGCGTCAGCGATGGGCATTATACAGATACTGCGAATATCAACATATTCGTAGAGAAATATATACATCCTCCTGACATCAATGACTGGACCATAGACTCAGACACATTCTTCCTTGAGATGGAGGATGACATATATGAGATTGAGTTCCTTGAGAACAATACACTAGACTTCTGGGTGAATGCCACAGACATAGAGAACAGGACACTGGAGCATAGATGGTGGATGAATGGGAAGAATATGAGCTCGAACGATTCCATGCAGGTCCACTTTGATTTCCACTCATCAGGGGACTATGTGGTCGATTATATGGTGAACAATTCTGATGGGGGAGAAGCATGGCTGCAATGGAATCTCTCTGTGATAAACCTGAACCGTCCACCATTGCCCGTAGAGCTAGTACATCCATACAATGACACGTTCCATACTGATTTCTTCGAATTCAATTGGACAAACACTACCAATCCTGATGCTGAGAATCCTAATGAGGATGATTTCTGGGAAGTGTTCTATATACTCCAGGCATCCCAGAACTCGTCTTTCAGGGATCCTGAACTAGAGATCATGTTTGTCGATAACGAGACTAACTACATGCTTGACAAGGTCCTTCCCGACGGAAGATACTATTGGCGTGTCCTGGCTTATGATGGTGCTGATAGCACAACTTCTGAAATATGGGAATTCACACTTGACATGAATCCGCCAGAAATCTTCCTGGACATAGAGCCAGAGGTGGCAGAATTTGGTTTGCGTGACGTGAATATAACTTGGGGTGTGTCTGATGTTTTCTTGGACAGCTATATCATGAATGTGACATATCCTGACGGCTCATTGCTTGGAGAATATCATGAGAATGTGACCTTGACCCCTTCAGAGCTTACAGAGATTGGTGGATATGAGGCAACTGTGTTCGCGAACGATACTTCAGGGAACGAGGCCTGGAGAACAAGAGCATTCTCTGTCATCAACGACACTGAACCTCCTGATGTGACCTTGATGAAGCCTCAAGATGTATCCATTGTAGGAACTCCTATGGTCAACTTTGAGTATAGGGTCAATGACTTCAACCATCCTGAGAGATGTGACCTCTATATCCAGAATATGAACATAATATATGATCCTGTGGGCGGAATAATACATAAGGAAGGTGCAGGTCCATGGGAGCTCGTAAAGAGTGACCATGCGCCTCTGTTAGGAGAGAATCGCTTCATCCATGGTCCTCTCAATGAGGATAGCTATTCATGGAACGTGATGTGTACTGATCTTTCCGGCAATGTGGGTACAGCGGACCATAATTGGACATTCAGGGTCCTTGAACGAGAGATACCTCTTGATATCCCGGAGTATCCTCTAGATAATGTCACTTTCATAGAGCATGAGCCTATTGAAGGATATTCGCTGGAAGCCCGTATAGGGCCTATAAGGGCTGAGACTGGGACAAGGGCTGAAGCGAATATGGAAATACGTAATACGGGTGAGCGTTCACTCTATGACATCTCCTTCTTGTCATCAAAGGATTGGGTATTCTTTGATAGTGGTGTGGCCTTCCTTGAGCCAGGGAATTCAACTAATGTCACTGTGTCGATGCAGACGCCTAGACATCCTGATAGGTTCCTTTACCATGTCGGCATAACATCCCATGGCATACGGAGACTTGTCAGTGGTGTGGTGGAGACATATGATGTATATGATGTCCCTCTAAGAGTCCATAAGAGAGTCTATGAGCATGGAGATGCCTATAATATCACTCTGACCATGAATAACTATCTTAAGCGTCCTCTGAAGATATACCTTGAGGAGTCTCTCGTGGGCAAGGATGATGTGATATTTTCGGGTGATGATTTCCATACTTCGGGGACGAGGCCACCATATATAGCACTCTCACGCACACGACTTGAAGCTAACGAGACGCTTGAGGTAAGCTATACTGCATCCAAGATAGACATTGAGACATTGTCCAAACCATTAGTGATAGCAGATGTTGACTATGAATCAACTATGGAGATAATCTCGCCTCATAATTTCAACATCCTGCTCTACAGGAGAAATAATGTAGAGATCATAATGATGGTGCTATTCTTCGTATTGCTACTCAGCATGTTCGTCTTGTATTATCTATACAGGCGTTATGAGATAGAGAAATACTATATGTGATGCAGTTAATTCTGAGAGTATTCTTTTATTCGGGTTTTCCGAAATCCTGAAAAATGGTAAGATTTAAATAGTAGTTTGCTCAGAATATCTTTGTGGAAATGGGTTGGGGCACTGTGTGGTGCTCTTTTTGATTATCATTTATCCAAAGATAAGGGGTTGTGTGAATGGTTGGTTATGGTAAGAAAGCGTTGGTTGGTTCATTATTCTTGTTCTTGTTGTTATTCATGTTTCCTGTAAGTGCGGACATAGATCAGACAGATGTCTTGGACATAACGATTTCTGAGTTTGTATCTCAGATTACTGCTTATGACCAAGTACAAGGCCCTCTCGGTGCTGAGCCGGGTGACCTGACTGAGGCCAGAGGTACTGCGGGAGAGAATCGTACTGGCTTGAGCCGTACTGGCATCGAGTTGCATGATACAAGGATATACGGTATAATCAACATCACGAATGTCGAGACCATCGGAAACCAGACGCTTGTTTCTGTTAATACCACTATCAATAACACTTTCAATATAACCCAGATGAACTTTGTAAGCACTCCGCCTTATCTGGATGCAAGCACTATAAATGTGAGTGTGGACATGGATAATCCAGGAAATCCCTCGAATGTATCCATATTCATTCCAGAACTCCGTGCAAATGATACTGTGCTGATGAATTATACTGTTGAAGGTACTGGTGTGGGTGAACCTCTCAATTTCACGGAGGTATACTCATTCTGGAGAGTGATGACTGGCAGGAGTGTCAACGTGACGTTAAATGCCACTAACAGCTTCGTAGATGATATAGACATCTATGACATTGTGCTTACGAAGCGACCTTTCCCTTACTCCAATGTGCATGGAGGGGTGAGCTACTTCAATTTCACAGATCTCCGCGGTGAGGATTCTGGTAATGCTGTCATAGAGATGATAAGCAATGGTGAAGGTGATGAGTATTCACAGATTACCTGGAATCCTTCGGGAGGCATATTGTCCCAGAACGAGACTCGCCAAATTATATTCGATGCTACTGCGCCTGAAAACCTAACCAGTCCTGACGTGAACTGGTCTCTTGAAAATGATTGGGCCATGTGGATGCAGATGGGTAATATCACTGCAGACTTCAAGCTCAACGGTTCTGTTAGCGGCCTAAGGCTTCAAGAGGTTGTGTCTGTCCCTACAGATGTCAGGACTGGCGTAGCCAAGGAGAGAATCAATGAATCCTGGTATTGGAATGCCAGCCTCAATCTCAGCCATGATGCTGCAGCTCCGGTAGCGTACAAGCTTAATCAGGTGACGCTATGGTCTACAGAGCAGGGTGAGTTCGCTGATCCTGGCGACCAGGATACATGGGTACATGATACCAACTTGACAGCTACTGATTTCGGAAGATTCGACACGTTGCAGATGGCTAATGCCACATGGAACCTTGATCTTCCATGGGAGCATAGCACGAACATAGCGAATTATAGCTTGCTCTTCAACTATTCATATGTACCAATCGTGTGGGTTGACCCATCCTATAAGATACTTGATACGCCAAGGCAGTACTTCAAGCTGAACGAGTCCATCTCTGAACCTGATGGATACATCTTCATTGAGGAGATTTATGTATTGCTCGGAGGATATCTGATAAGGGCTACTAAGGAAGTCAATCCTATGCAGCATGAGACAAGAGCGAACATGTACGCTATCAATATAACATTAGAGAACATAGGGACTGAGCAGACTCCAGACCTTGTGACCATGTTCGATATGATACCTCACGGCTTCGAGCCTTTGACTTTCAGTTCTGAGGTGCTTCATGGCGGAAGGAACATGACGGCTGATGACTCTGTATTACGTGTCACTGATACACAAGGTGAATACAGAAGGCTGTTTGATTCAGACTATGTCATGGGTGCTCAGGATACTGGTGCTATAGAGTCTGGACCTTATGAAGGCTTCTGGGGCTATAACATAGACTTCACTGCAATCAATGCCACGTCTCCTGGAAGCGGTAGGTACGATCCAGACTATGCTGACAAAGAAGTAGGTATTGCTTACAAGATTGAAGGTAACCATTCGCTTGTCAGGATAGAGAACGCATACATCGTGGGTGTAGATCCAATCAGACTTGAGGGTGCCAGTCCGTCACAGACTGTCGCGTCCAGGCTTGGTCTTGACTCAGATACGATGGAGTATGTGGTCGTCATAGCATCATTGCTGGTCTCGATAACCTTGCTCTCTCTTGGAGTGATGCTCGGTAAGAGAAAGCAATGATTTTCTTTTTATTCATATTTATTTATCAAGTGTGTGTGAGATGTTTTCGTATGGAAAGACTTTGGTAGTCGTATTTTTCTTTTTCTTAGTCTTTGGGCTGCCTTGTACATATGCATCTTCACCAGCAGTTCGAGTCACTTCTACTGAGCATATCTCGCAGATCTTGTCGTATGATCAGACTATAGAGGTAGATGGTCAGATTGTAGAGGCTCCAGGTCATCTTGGAGAGAACAGGACCGGTACCAGTAGGACTGGAGTAGAGCTTCATGATACTTCTATAGAAGGCGTCCTAAATATATCAAATGTTGAGGATATTGGTAACTCTACTTTTTCATCAATCAATCTTACAATGGATAATACTGAGAACATAAACTCTTGGTGGTTGATTGACAAGCCAGATTATCTCATATATCATTCATCTGTTGATATGGAAGATCCTCAGGCTGCTACTGAGACAATATTCTTCATACCAGAGATGAGAGCAGGAGATTCGCTCATACTCGGATTCAACACCACACCAGACACATATACTGAACCTTTGAATTTCACAGAGGTATATTCTGATTGGCGTGTGATGACCGGACGCTCTCTGGAAGTGGCTGTCAATGTGACTAACATGTTTGAGGATAATGTGGATATATATGACTTAGTCATATCCAAGACGCCACATCTTTACAATTCTACAAATCCGAATGAGGACAATGTCTTCTTCACATATGACGAGCTTAGAGGTGATGATGTCTCGAATGCTGAGATCTTCACAGATTCCTATGGACGCACTGTAATCAACTGGACACCTTCTGGAGGGGTCTTGTCTCAAGGTGAGACACGGGGCATAATATTCAATAGTACAGCTCCAGTCAATGTGTCTATTAATTGGTCTGAATCTGATCAGTGGGCTGGCTGGATGAACATGGGAAACCTTAGTGCCAGTTTCGCAGCCAATGGTTCACTCTCTGGGATTGAGCTCTCCAACTTGACTGTGAGGCCGACTGATGCTACCATGTCTACTACAAAAGAGAGAGTTAATGTCTCAGGGTACTGGAACACTACTGCTAATGTATCCAATATAGCGAAGGCACCTCTCGACTACGAGCTTAGACAGGTGACACTATGGGCCACAAAACAAGGCGAGTTCTCAAATCCTGGTGATCAGGACTCTTGGATTGGTGATACTGTGCTCTTCGCTTCGGCATACGGTCAAGAGGAGGGAACTACAGCGAATGCAACATGGCGTACCAGCCTGAACCTGAGCTCAGGCTCCTATATAGACGACTTCTCGATGACTTTCAACTATTCATATGTCCCCATAGTGTGGATGACAGCCGATTTCTTCATATATGATGATGGGAATCAACTGGCTCTCCTGAACCAGACTATGTCAGGTCCCTCTGATGATTACCTATACATAGAAGAGATATATGTGCTCCTGGGCGGCTATCTCGTCAAGGCCACAAAAGCATTGACTCCTCTTGAGACTCCTGATGAAGCGCATAAGTATCTTGTCAATATCACTATAGAGAACATCGGTGATGAGCGGACACCGGATCTTGTGACAATGTTCGATCTCTTACCTGAGGGGTTCAATCCATTACACTTCGCTAATGAAGATGAAGAGGATTCACGTGAGCTCACTGCTGACAGACGGATTATTCGTGTCTCAGATAGTGCTGGGGATATAGACAGACGTCTCTATGATCCTCTTGGGAGCGATATGGTAATAGGAGCTGCTGATTCTGGGCTGATAGATTCAGGACCATTTGAAGGGTTTTGGGGGTATCATATAGATTTCAGGGCTCTTGAACCTGGGTCTGATGGGGATGGATTTTATGATGTTGATCGCTCCGAGAGCGAGATACTTGTGAGGTATAAGATGAGAGGTAACCATTCTCTTGCCCGTGTCGAGAATGCCCATATTGTAGGTGTCGATCCTATACGGCTTGATGGTGCCAGTCCGGCACAATCAGTGGCATCAAGGATGTCATTGATCAGCGAGAGTTCAGAAAGAATTATATTGCTATCATCTATTGCTTTATCTGTAAGCTTACTGTTACTGAGCATAATTGTAGCAAAGGATTTCAAGAGGTGAAATGAAAATGAGGGGTTTAATCTTATTCATAATGTTGGTTGTCTTGGCGTTGCCAGCCATGGCTCAGGGTCCATCTGGGCAGAGCCTTATGATTCAGACATTGGATAATTACATGGTAGATATTTCTGTGAGAGATGATGATACTGCAAGAGTGACACAGAGTTTTGAGATTGTGAACAGGTACACAGAATCAGTCATTCCTGGGAGGGCTAAATTTGTCCTTTTTGGGACTCTGGAGCCTGAAGATGTCATGATATCTGTAGGGGGCAGCCAGAGGGCCATACCGGAAGAGGACATCGTTCTAGAAGATGGCAACAAGGTAGTATATTACGAGATATGGCGTCCTATATCTCCGAGGGAAAGACTTAGCGTCGAGATAGATTTCAGGACACAAGTCAGGCCTCAAGGTGTACTTTTCAAACAGCTTGACCTGAGTTTCGGTGAGCCAGAGATACCTATAGAGAGGATGGGGCTAAGCATGAGCTTCCCCAGCGGAAGAAGCCTGACATACTCTAACCTACTTGTGACTGAGCGTGATGGGAATACAGCATTTATAGATATCCCGCGGGAGACAATCGATTCAGATGATCAGAGAATTGTTGTTGAGTATTCGACATTGCCGTTACCTATGTTGCCATTCCATGGATACTGGCTATGGCTTCTGCTCATAGTGATGTCGGCTGCCATCCTGACGCTGAAGATAATCACGAGGAAGAACGAGAGGGCCAGTCTGGCCTGATTTTTTTTATTTCTTGTTCTCATTTGCTATATCTTTCTTTATCTTCTCAAACTCTTTCAATATCTCTTCGAATATCTTTGTGAGGAGATGGACATTATCTTCAATCTTTGAAACCTTCTTCTCTAACTCATCAATACCTTTCTTGATATCTTCCTTGTCATCATTCGAGGCCATATTTACCACCGCTTTTCTCTTGTATCCATGAATGTGCTCCCTCGTGGAACTTCTCTATCTTCTCTATTATATTCTTTACTCTCTTGTCAGAGTCATCAAGACGTTTACCAAGCTTTTTGATCCTGTCTTTTGACTTCTTATAGAACCTCTTATCTGTGACCTCTATGGATTTTGTCTTTGCTGATCGCATGTTCTTCCTTATCTCAGGCATGAATATCAGCATTATGAGGATTGCCACAACAAAGACAAGACCGTATATTATGAGTGTGAAGAAAGCAGGGTCTTGAGTTATTCTTTCACTTTCATCTTCAATATCTTCAACTGTTTCAGGGATCTCTTCTATGAGGACAGTGAGCCTTCCTTCTGTGGGCACTCCATTGACGTATGGCTGTACACGTATGCTCTCAAGATTATCATCTACTTCTCTAGGGTTTAGGTGAAGCCTGACACTACGTTGTTCTCCTTCGTTGAGCATGAACTTGTCAGGTGATGCTACTGTAGAGCCGTGGCTAGTCTTCAGCTCTACATCTACAAGACCTTCCCTGCTGCTCTCCAAGAGCATTATGAACTGATAGTCACGTCTCTCATCGATATTGCGTATGGTCAGCTCAGAGGGTGATATGGATACCGCTTCTGCTAATTCTACTGCTGATATCAACAGTACCAGAACAAAAACCGCCAGTAACCTGACCTTGCCACCCATTCTTTTATAAAGCGAGACGACGGTTTAAATATTTTTGCTTTGCTTTTTTTCTGAAAGTTTGGAGTTTTTTGCTCTCAGAGTATACATAAACGTATACTAATAGAAAGATTTAAATATCTGTGAGGTCATAAATTACAACAAAACTCATGCGAGGGAGTTCAAGTGAATATGAAAAAGGATAGTTTCGGAAAAGTTATGCTCTCTTTCTTTGCATTCCTATCATTGATTATGCTAGCGTCTACAGCATCGGCAGATACTAACCAGACATATGTGAATGTGACACTGGTAGAGATGGCACACCAGAATGTCACGTTTGCGGAATTCTTCGATCTGGAGGAGAATGTCTATGATGCGCTCATCCAGGGATGGTTGAATGTCACTAATCCCAGCAATGAGACCATATACGATCTCCGTCTCAGGATTGAGGACTTGGGGAATCTCCAGACTGATGTCCTGCACTATGATGGAAGGCATGGTACCCAAGCAGTGGGCATAATTGAGGATAATATCACCGAGACTATCACTGAGCCGATAAACCGGACACCTCAACCATTACCTGACCCCCTAAATCTGAATCGTGATAATAGGACTGATTTCATATGGGCTGAATCTGATAGGCTTGTATTGGATCTTAGTGGTGAGAATGAGCTTATAACTTTCCCATTCTTGGATGGAGAGCTTGGCGATGGTCCAGACATATCTTATGATGATGAGCCTATAATCTCACCTTCTTCTGGGCAAGTCCTCGGCTGGCTGAGTGGTGAGAGTACAACTAACGATCCTGGACAGATTGATGGAGGAGAGATTGAGATTACCCAAGCTCCGAATGACAATTATGTCATAGTGAGCATACCTGAGCTCCGTACTGATGAGTACTCTGTATTCACATATAACGCGACATCCGAGGTCGATCCTCCTCTGAACATAACCACAGATTATATACACGAATACAGGACCAAGGTCCTGGCTAACGAGTGTTTCAATGTATCACAGAATGCTACGAATGATTTTGCACAAGGACACGACTTGCATAATGTCGAGATCCAGATGGATCTTGATTCAGTAACATGGAATGATTCGGTATTCAATTTCACATTCGATTGGCTCTCTCCTACTGGAGATTATGAGAATGTCGATAATTCCTCGAACAGGTCATGGACTTGGACTGTGAATGATGGTTTTGTAGCGCATGGGGATACCTTCGGCATAAACTTCTCTGTGTGTGCTCCTACCACAGTGCCTAACTCTTCCACCTATAGATTCCTTGAAGAGACCTTGAGGTATGAGACCAATAATACCCTAACAGGAGTAGATATAACAGAGATTCTTGCAAGAGGAGATCTCAGGTTCAATATGACAAAAAGGATTGATAGGCCTGCTGATGAGGAGGAGAACAGGATTGTGACATGGGAGACTGAACCTTCTGTGGCTACCTCTAATGAGATTCAGTTCAATCTTACGAAGGTCAGCCTTTGGGTCAGTGAGAATGAGGATCCGAACGCAATGACCAATCTCAAGCACAGGTATTTCCCAGATACTCTTGTTGATGTGGAAAACAGATGGAACTCGTATCTGTCAATGGGTGAGAGATGGTACTTCAACTACACTGATGGTTCGCATCCTGATGCTCCACCACCAATCATCTGGACTATACCATATTACCATATAGCTCATGTGGACGACCAGATCATAACCCTCTTCCAGACCCAGAGCGGTGACGACTTTTACTCCAAGTACATATATGTCATCAGCGGTTACTGGCTCGAGATTGAGAAGAATGTGACGAACATTGGGGAAGATGAGTATAATATCAGCCTTAATGTCTGGAACATAGGTCCTGGCTATACACCAAGGGACCTCACGGTAACCATCTATGACTTCGTACCAGAGAACTTCGATGTCACTGAGTGGGGAGACCCTATCTTCGATGAGTCGCAGGTAGTATCTGGATCGTTCGATGGTACTGCTTACCTATGGAACGTGCCTCCAGAGAGGACTCCACAGAACGCTTCCTTCGCTCCGGCGGGCGATGAGTACAGCACGTGGAATACCTCATATATAGTCGAGGGTACTGGAGACTATACGATATCAGACTTATACATCGTAGGTCTGGACCCACGTCTTGTAGATGGAGGACCTGCTAGCGAGGTCATATCTGTGATGTCTTCCATGGCATCTGAGAGCACCGAGGCAGTATATGTGATGATAGTACTGGCTCTGGTCATAATAAATCTCGCTAACTATGCCCTTACACGAAAAAGGGATTAATTTTTATATTTGTTTTATTTTTACATTTTATTGATTTGATTGTAGGTGTTTGAGTGGCACCTTATGTGAGGGAAATATCCATGAGAATCATTATGAAGTGTCTGCTTGCAGTATCTCTTGCACTTCTGTTCATGCCGGCCATGGTCGAGGCATTCGATGTTGTAGCTTTCCAGGAATACGACAAGACATACTATCTGGAAGGCGATGTGCTCAGGGTAGAAAAGGATCTTGTGATGCGTAATATAGGCAACAATCCGATAGTGCCAGGCGAGGTCCGATTCAGGATGTATGAGGTGAGAGGCAGTACAACAGTGCCTTCTGACATCGATGAGATATACGCACGCGACAATTCTCGTGAACTGGATGCACGTGTGGAGAAATACAGTGATTACTCAGATCTTATCGTTCATGTCTTCAATCCTATCTTGCCGGGCTTCGATTATCCGATCTCGATAAGCTATGAGCTTGAGTTCAATCCAACAGGAATCCTGTTCCACGAGATGCTCTTCCCTATAGAAGAGACGACAATCCCCATAAGAGATAGTGTGACAAGATTGGTGATGCCTAATCGTTATAGGGTCACCTTTGCTCCTGATACTCAGATTGAGCAGGATGGTATGCGCCGCACTATAGAATGGGATGGCGATAGTGAGCTCTTGCTTGAGTACACCAGGTTGCCGATGCCACAGATGCCATTCAGGATGGTGAGCGTCTTCTGGCTGTCTGTGCTTATGGTGCTTGGCGTGACATTCATATATCTCAATTCGAGACGCCCTGACAGGAAAAAATCAAAGAAGAGATAATTCTTGTCTCTTCAATAAAAATATTTATTAATCTTGATAGATGATGATTACCTATGCGAAGACTCCTTGCTCTCCTTTTACCATTGTCGCTCCTGCTCTTATCAGGTGTATATGGTGCTTCTATACATATAGAGGAAGAAGGAGAAGTATTGAACTATTACGACATGTACTATGTTGTGGATGTTGAGGGTGAAATAACTATCACCAATACAGAAGATTTCTCAATCAATACTATCAAGCTGCATATCACTCCAGGGACATTGGCAATCTCTGAACTAAGTGATACGGGGTTTCTCTTCAATGATGGTGTCCGGATACCTTATCTGGACCAAGGGGCTTCGCAGACTATCAGATATAGGATATATGGCGTGACTCCTGAGAACGTTGTCAGATATTACGAATCTGATGGGGAATCTGTATTGCGGCACCTGATGGATGATGATATGTTGCGTTACCGTTCTGACCTATGGATAAACCTACAGAAATCTGAGATTGTCGAGGCGGGTGACCTGAGGAGCAGGAACTTGCGCATAGGGATAACTAATCCAAGACCGCTGGATTATGAGGTCCGTAGTATCAAGGTACACAGGACTGATGATGCAGACGTCAACAATCCTGATAAGATATGGACATTTGACGATAATGTGAGGATACATGGCGGAGACACATGGTCGCGTAATTTTAGGGACCAGAGTGAGAGCATGCGCGAAGATTCTGTATATTGGCTCATTGTGGACCACAAGCTGGCCCGTGTCCTTGCAGACATCACCGAGGATAATGATTTGAATGTCTATGATGAGAGCGAGCTTGAGGATGTGCCAGCACCTGATCCTGAGGATCCTGATTATGCAGAGGTGGATAAGGAGTTCCGAGAGAGAACGCTAGTTTTCTTGAGGAAGCTGATCGAGCCTTCTACGGTATATCCTGGCGATGTGATCAATGTCTCCATCTTCGTGACAAACCTAGATGTTGTGCCGAAGACCATAAATGTAAGGGACAAGGTGCCTGAGGGTTTTGAGCTCGAGGAGATACATACAGAGAGCTCTCTGGTCAGCTCACCTGACTCAGAAGACATGGAATGGCAGGTAGAAGTGAATAGGGATAGTTCTAGGATCATAAGATATTCTGTGCGTTTCGTCGACGAGGAATCTTTAGGCTTGAGTTATTTCCCTGAGGCTGAAGCCATCTTCGACGAAGGGCGAGTGAGCTCTACTCGTGCTCCGTATATAAGACGTTTCATACCTCAGAAGATGATGTATCTGCAGAAGAACATAATAAGACTGGGTGGTGATAGGACAGAGATACGGATATCGGTGAGGAATATCGGCGAGGCTGATGTCTCGGGCTTGGTCCTCAAGGATTATATCATAGAAGACGCTCCATTCTCCGATATTACCCAAGAGCATATCGGAAGGGGCGAATGGGAACTTCCTAGACTAGCAAAAAATGAGGAATGGGAGGTCTCATACAGGACAGAATATGGAAGAGGCATAAGCAGGGTGCCTCAGCTCATGGGTATAGATGATTCCAAGGTGCTCAGCACTGTAATCATGGATTCACGCATCTCACACACGATAATGGCGCCTTCTATGAGTATCATCGAGATCATAGGAATGGCACTGCTCATCGTATTCCCATTCATCTTCATAAGGACATACAAAAAGAAGGTCCTCCAAGGCAAAGTATGAGAATCACTCCTCTTCGTCAATCTCTTCTGTCAGCCAGTCGATGGCTCTCTTCCAGAAGGATTTTTTCTCTTGAGGCTTCTCTTCTTTCTTGGCAGCTTCTGACTCTTTCTTCTTTGGTGCTTTTTCCTGAGCCTTTGGAGCTTCCTCTTCTTCGACTTCCTCTGTGAACCAGTCTACTATCCTTGTCCACAACGAAGGAGTGCTCTCCTCAGGTGAATCTGCAACCTTCTGGGTCTTGTCTATTGGCTCACGCTTTATCTTCTCGAGTGAAGTGGATTTCATACCCGGGAATTTTGAGCTCTTCTCTATTGCCTTGATGAGACTATTTATCTTGTTGTTGACCCTGCGTATGGAGTCAGTCTGACGGTCCATCCTGCTATCAATCCTATTTATCTCTTTGAGGATGTTCTTCTTCGTCTTTTCTATATCATCTGTGTTATCAAGACCTTTCATGCTGGTCTTGATCAAAGAGAGCTCTTTCTTCATATTGTCGGCATTCCTCTCTATGTCATAGATATCCTTTGTCTTCCTTGCGAGCTCTTCTTCAGTATCTTCAGTGTCTCTTATCTTCTCTTCGAATCTCTTCAGCTTCTTCTGAAGGTCCTTCTGGATTCTCTCAAGATCGTCCTTGTTGATGAAAGAAGATTCCATGGCATCCAGGATCTGATAGATCTCTTCGATGTCCTGCTGATTGTTATCTACTGCCTTGACATCGGCAAATCGCTTGCTCATGTCCTCAAGACTCTTCTTGACAGTCTCAAGCTCCTTGAGATCCTTCTTCAGCTCGTCCATCCTGGAGAGCTCGTCCTTGAGGTCTTTGAGCCTTGACTCCATATCAGACTCCATCTGATTGAGATCCTCATCCATGCTCTTTACAGAATCCTCAATCTTCTTGGCCCTGCTGTCAGGTATGCTGGTGGCCTTATCGATTATTGCCTTGATCTCTGTCTCTGCCTGCTTCAACTCATTCTTTGTGGCGAGGCTTTCTGTGGACTCTTCTATTCTCTTTGCTAGTTTCTCGATGTCCTTGTGGGATGCTTTACCGCTTAGCTCTTTCGCCAACCTGGCAATCTCTTCCCTGAGTCTCTCATCCCTATCCCTGAGCTTGTTCATGTCTCTGGCAACATCAGAGAATGCCTGTTTCAATGACCTATTAAGTTCTGCAAGATTCTGTTTGACCATGATATCTACCTCTCGTTACTGTAAAGTAGTGTAAGAATCTTTGAAGTTTATTTAAAGGTTTTTATTGCTATAAGAAGTACATGGAGAGATAACTCGTAGTGTCCTTGTTCTCCTTGTCCATGAGATCAGAGCGATAGTACTGGAGGAGCTTACTGTCATAGTCCTTGAGTAGCATCATGAGGAGAGCTATCGACTTATATCCGCGTACATTGGCTTTCTCTTTCTCTACAAATCGTATTATGTCCTTATGGTCCTTCTTGCCTATCGAGTCTATGATGTGGTAATCTATGTTCTCTATGCTCTCTTTCACATTGTATATGAATGGCTTATAGCCGAACCCTTCTCCGTACTCTGTGAGGTTGGTGCTGCATATCACTGAGCAATCCTTCTTCTGCTCCTTCAGGATCATTCTCATGGCTTCCGCCAGGACCTGGAGCTGCTCTTCTGCTATATTGTCGCCTATCTCAAGGCAGACCACTTTCAGGTTAGACAACCTATCCCTTGAGGCGTATTGCAGAAAAGGAAGCTGGAGTGTTATAGAAGTGTCGATCTCTTCATTCCCTTTAGATGCGATACCTGTGAGCCTCTTGAGGGCCATTACCATGTCTTGGTCTGTTCTGACTACTCCTAATGGCGTCTCTATATCTCTGTCGATGAGGGTGCTATTGCCTTTCCTGCAGCCTATGATGATGAATGTATCCTTGAACCTGGTCTCGGCTATTGTCTTATAGGCCCAGGACATAGAGAAGCCTGCCTTGCTATAATCACCGTATGGTGCCAAGATGCCAGCTATGGCATCATCGTTATCCCGTGACTCAGGCAGGATGCCAGGCCCTGGTTCTTCCAAGAAGCACTCTTCAATCTTCTTTGTGAGCGCATCGAAATCCTGCGGTATCATGTTCTTGGGTATGCTGACCTGTCTTTTATAATTGACGCTATGATCACATATGCTCGAGGGCTTTTGCGATCAGCTCAGGTAGCTTTGCTGCTTCGTCCTTATGCATCCTTCCAAGCTTGGAGAACATCCATTCACCCGTATCAGGGTTCCGGTTCTTCCTGCTTATCTGCAGCTTTGGTGTGCTTTCATTGTATGAGAACACGCTAACTATTACCTTTGTCAGTTCAAACTCTATCTCTTCCGAGAATAATTCCTTGTCTAGACTCTTGTCGAATGCCATGGGCTGAAGGATGATGCGCCTATTTTAAATCTTTCGTCCAGGGAAGAGTGATAGGTCAGCATCTGTGGCAGCACAATGAGGTCAAACTTCATGAGATGAGACTTGAATGCTCGTTGTGAGGGGTTGCTCCCTACGGGAACACAGAGCAATAGGATAAGAGGTGATGAAAGTTTGAATGTGCTGTCTTCTCTTGGAGCATCACTTAAGAACTATACGAATTGAGAGACTCCCACCATGATGAAGGCTAGGACGAGCGTGGCATAGTAGACCTCTCGGTTCCACATCAATATTTTTCTCCCATCGAACATTCCGAAGGGAATCATGTTGAACATGCCAATCCATGCATTTATGAAGGCAGAATATCCGCCTAATGCTCCGAGGAATGTCCCGCTGGCCATGATGGCAATAGGTATGGAGATTGCTGCTAGGGTCAGGTTTGTTGCAGGACCTGCCAATGAGATAAGTCCGTACTCTCTTCTTGACATGTGTCCTCTGATATGGACCGCGCCCGGTGCTGCAAGGATTACTCCAAGCAGTGATATGAAGATCATCATGATGAGCATGGAGTCGTTGGCCTTGAACTCTGCGCTGCACCTGTACTTGATGGCCATGTACTTATGCGCGAGCTCATGCATTAGAAATGCAGCACCCACTACCAGCACCGAGATAATCACATTCATGCGGAATGCTACGGTGAACGCTATCCCTAGTGCTACCCATGCTTTTGCAAGATCCTTGAGCTCTGCATTAGAGAATGAGAACCCTTTGGGCGTGACATTTTTCATGTCATGTAGAAATCGGGTTGATATAAAAATCTATTCACTTACTTCTTGAATTCCCTTCTTATGCTCAGTCTCTTGTCAAGGCCGGAATATCTGAGATGGTCAGCCATCTCTGTGGCATGATCTAATAGTATGCCTGGCTTGACATCCTTGAGCAGATCAGTGTCCATATCCCTTATGTTCTCTCGTGCAAGCTTAGGAAGCTTCATGTTGAGTTCTCTCATATTGTGCAAGAAACGTGATTGATATATAAATATTTTGATGCTTGGGGTCTGTCCCGAATGGAGCTTTTTTGTATACTGACCTACTGGCTTACCCGCAGCACAATTTAAGCAGAGCTTAAATGTGCACAGAAAATGTTTCATTTTCTTGTGGGACAACCCCAGCCAGTCAGCAGTCAAGCGGGATTAGATAATCCCGCACCAGCCGACTGCTACGGCCAGTATACATATATCTACCTTTTGGGACAGACCCGATACTCAGAAACCTTCGACCTGACGTGTCAGCATCATGAACTTCTTCTCTGGAGAGAAGCCTAGGTTGCTCAGGAGCTCGATGTTCTCCTCGCCAAGCTCGCTGGTGTGTAGTGCGATGTCAGAGATGTTCATCTTCTGGCACTCTTCGTAATGTTTCTCAACAAGACCTTGGACGAGTTTCTCCTTCTCGAACTCAGGATGCATCGACATATGGATTATGTTTGAGAATTGGATACGTGCGTCCGCTTCTGCCAAGAGGAACCCTATGACTTCTTTCTTGTCGGAGAGCGCCACATACACAAGTCCAGTCCTTATTATAGACCTGAAGAACTCTCTGCCCAGGCTGTGGCCGAAGACTGTCTTGGATTCGACAGTGGACGCAGAGAAAGCTTGGAGCGCCTCAACATCCCTTTGGTTGGCCTTCCTGAACTTCATGAATTCGGAGAACAGCAAGGTCTATAAAAAAGTTTCTTTACTCTAGAATCTAATGTTATCTAACACGCCATGCGAATCTTTGGCAGCTTCGATGCTCTCTATGTCTATGCGGCCGGAAAGCCTTGTCCTGAGCTGCATCCTCTCATTGTTTGTCGATCTGGCGAGCGAGTCTGCCTTGATGAGACCATAGGGATATCCCAAGAAGACAGGGTCTGCGGAGATGGTGGCAAGGTCACCAAGCACCTTACCGATGTCGACCATCTCGAACGCATTAGAGATCTCTACCCTGAAGAGGCGTCTTGCGGACTTGTGGAGCTTGACGAAGAATATGTCTGCCTTGTATGATGGGTCATCATAGCTGATGACGGGTCCATAGTACCACATCTTGTCATGCATTGCTCTATTTTTTTCGATACTTCTCAATGAGAACGCCATGTCCTGTCCGCTGTCTGTGAGCATGCTGGAGGTCTTGGCCATGCCCATCAGGAGGACCTCTTTTTCAAGGCATCTTTTTGCCAGGTTGTCCATGATATCCTCTTCTCCTGTATAGCTCGCCTGCAGCGATCCGTCAAGTACTATTATAGACCTCTTCTCCATGTCTGCTGCTGTCTCCTCTGCGAACCTCAGCTCGGAGAACCTGAGCACCATGCTCGCGAATCTTGTGATAGTCCCTGTGTTCAGCCCTTCCTTCAGCGATGGGTCGTCCATGCGGATCCTGTATGTCTTCGGCGATTCCTTGCTCTCTAGCGGGAAAAGTTTTGCGACATAGTATAGCCCATCCTCTTCCACTGTCTTGGATAGCATTAGCCAGTCCTTTACCCGGGTCTTCTCCTTCTCGAGGCCTCTGTATGAGACCCTTGCTAGCCTGAGGTGGTGCATTGCTATGGAAGGCCCGCATACTATCTCAGATAGCCCTCCGTCGATGAAAGCCAGCTCCATCCCTGAGCTGTTGAGCCTGAGCTGCTTCATCCTCTCCCCGGCAAGCTCATAGCTCTTGTGTGAGGTGCCTTCTATCGCATAGGGCTTCTCTCCCTTGCTCTCGAGGTGGGATCTCATCTCTTCGCATATCCTATGGATGAGCTCTTTCATGCCTTCTGGGTGATTGCCTCTGTTAAAAAAACCTTCTGAGCAAAAAGCTTTTTATTATAGCTCTCGTTCTGCATGTTCATGAAGTGTTCAGTCTGCAAGGGGAAGATTGAGGAGACCTATCTCAAGAAGTTCCGTGGCACCTATGTCAAGGACGAGAAAGGGAAGAAGCATCCGGTATGTTCCTCTTGCCAGGAGAAGCTTGGCAATGACAAGTCCAAGATCATAGAAAGCATATGATGCCCTTGTAGCATAGCGGTAGTGCATCTGCCTCGTAAGCAGAAGGTCGAGGGTTCAAATCCCTCCAAGGGCTTTGGACTTGGAGGTTCATCAAGTCTTTTGATGTCCACCTCCAAGGGCTTTATTTTCTTGCCATTTCACAGAATATTCATCCCAAATTGCACAATTCTTTGTGAAATAGCTTATCTTTGTGCAATGTTTATCAGGATCAACGCAAAAAGCACAGCTAATCGTTCGTCTTCTCTCTTCTCATAACCTTTTGTCATGCTTACATACATTGAGGTGAATCCTATAGGGATATCGAAGGCAAGACTTATGAAGATATCAAAGAGGATCTGGAAAGGTTCGGTTATCAGAAGT